>JBFMDG010000083.1:0-15500 GCA_040754135.1 Verrucomicrobiota bacterium | reverse complement strand
CAACCAAAACTCTTTATGAATCTGCTCGTTACTGGCGGCGCCGGCTTCATCGGCAGCAATTTCATCCGGCACGTCATCGACCGACCGGAAATCCAACGGTTGATCAACCTCGATGGCCTGACCTACGCCGGGCATTTGGCGAATCTGACCGGGCTGGAAGCGCATCCGAAGTACGAATTCATCCGCCTGGATTTGGCCCAGAAGCAGGCGTTGTTCAATCTCGTGCGCAAAGAGAAAATCACGCACGTCATTCACCTCGCGGCGGAATCTCACGTGGACCGTTCCATCAGCGGACCCGATGCCTTCATTCACACGAACATCGTTGGAACCTTTCACCTGCTCGAAGCCTGTCGCTCGCACTGGCTCGGTGCAATGGGGTTCCCTCGAAAGCAGCGCTGTTTTCTGCACGTTTCCACCGATGAAGTTTACGGCAGTTTGGGTGCGGAAGGATCATTCACCGAACAATCCTGCTACGCGCCGAACTCGCCTTATTCCGCGAGCAAAGCTGCAAGCGATCTTTTGGTGCGATCCTACGGGCACACTTATCACCTCCCGGTGGTCATCACCCATTGTTCCAATAATTATGGACCTTACCAATTTCCGGAAAAGCTCATCCCTGTCGCCATCCTGAACGCATTCGAGCGGAAGCCGATTCCCGTGTATGGCGACGGGCTCAATGTTCGGGATTGGCTTTATGTGGTAGACCATGCTCAGGCGCTCTGGACGGTGCTTTGCCATGGACGCCACGGCGAAAGCTACAACATCGGCGCGGAAAACGAATGGCCCAACCTTCGCATCGTTCAACTCATTGGCGATTTGGTGGATGAATTGAAGCCCGATTTGCCTGGGCGGGCGCGTGATTTGATTCGCTTTGTCGCGGATCGTCCCGGCCATGACCGCCGATACGCCATCGATGCCGGCAAGATCCGGCGCGAACTCGGCTGGCGCCCGGCGCATGATTTTCACCACGGCCTGCGCAAGACGGTGCAGTGGTATTTCGACCACATGAATTGGGTCAACCAGGTCCTGCACGACGCGCAGATGAGATCGCCTTCCTTTTTTGAGCGCAACGAAACCAGAACACGCCTTGTCGCGTGATGGGGAAGTCCTCCTTCCTCGCGATTTCTTATGAACACCTCTTTCTTTGGCGGGCGCCGCTTCGTTGGTTCAGTGCTTGGCATTTTGCTCTTGTTGGCCGGCTGCAGTCAGCACAGCAAAAAGGAAAAGCTCGAACAGCAGGCGGAGCGTTCATTTGACGAGGGCGAATTGGCGCGCGCCAAAATCGAATTCCTCAATCTGTTGCGGCTCGATCCGGAAAACAAACGCGCCATCGAACGTCTCGCTTACATATTCCTCGACGAAGGTGAGGCGGGCCCTGCCTTCCTGCTCCTGACCAAGGCGAAACGGCTCGATCCCACTAATCTGGTCGTGCGCCAAAAACTGAGCGCGCTGCTATTGATGGCCGGCCAGGCCGAAAAAGCGTTTGCAGATGCGCGCTTCATCCTCGAGCAATCGCCCGCCGATCCCGAGGCGGCGCTCTTGTGCGCGATGTCCGCGACTTCATCCGAAGATCTGAAATGGATTCGCGAGCACACCGAAAAACGAATCGTCACTCAACCGCAAGAGAGCCGGCTTTTTGTGGCCATCGGCACGCTGGAATTGCGCCAGGCTCGATTGGACAAAGCCGAATCCGCGTTTCGCCGCGCGCGCGAAATCGACCCGAAATCTTCCAAGGTCCACCTCGCCCTCGGCAATGTGTTCTGGCTGATGGGCGACGAAACACAGGCCGATGAGTTTTTCCGTCAGGCGGCTGCATTAAGCCAGGGCAATTCCATCGAAAAACTGAAATGGGCGTCCTTTAAATTAAAAAGCGGCGGGGTCAATGACGCGCGCAAAATCTTAGGAGAAATGCTGCATCAGGATGCCGATTTCGTGCCGGCGCTGGCGTACCTCGCGCAAATCGAGTTAGCCGATGGACGCAAAAAGGAATGCGCTGCCATCATCGAGCACATTCTCCGTTTGGATGCCGATAACTTTTCCGCTTTGCTCCTGAAAGCGCGCTTGAGTTTGGCGGAGAGTCAAACGGCCGAAGCCATCAGCCAGTTGAAAAAAATCTCCCAAACCTACTCGAGGGAACCTTCCGTCCATTTTTATCTCGCCTTGGCTTTCTTGCGTGGTGGTGATCTCGCCCGGGCCCGCGCCAGTGTGGACCAGGCGCTTTTGGCGCGGCCGCACTTTTCCGATGCATCCGTGTTGCGCGCTGAAATTGACCTGCGTCGTGGCGATTTGGCTTCGGCTATTCCCGCGCTCAAGCAAGTCCTGCGGGAGAATCCTCGCGCATGGAATGCTTACCCGCTCTTGACGGCTGGTTTGCAGGCTCAGGGCGATTGGCAGAACGCCGAACTCACCGCGCGCAATTGGATCAAGCAGAAACCCCAAGATCCCGAAGCGCGCCTGGTCCTGGGCATGATTCTCCGGAATCAAAAGAAACTCGCGGACGCAACCGCGGCTTTCGAAGAGGTCGTACGGATTCAGCCCGACTTGATTCTCGCCGCGGATCACTTGGTCGAACTCGATCTGCTGGCCAAAAATACCAATGCCGCCGGTTTGCGGGTGCAGCAACTCCTTAGCGCGCATCCCGACTGGGCGACGGTGCGATTCCTGGAAGCAAAATTCCATCTCGCATTGAACCAGCCGGTCGAAGCCGAACAGGCGCTCAAAGCGGCGATCGCCTGCGATCCGCAATTCCAACCGGCCTACCGGGCCTTGGCTCAAATTCATGTTCAAAGCGGAAAAACTGGCGAAGCCATCGATCACCTCTCCCGCCTCGTCGAAAACCAACCCAACAATACCGGGGCGCTCATGCAGTTGGCCAGCATCCATGAACGGATTGGCGAGTTCGCCAAAGCCCGCGCGCGCTATGAGCAAATCCTGAGTGTCGATCCTCGATCGACCGCAGCCCTCAATAATCTGGCTTACCTGCTCTGTGAAAAAGTTGGAGATCTCGAGGCCGCTTATGAGCTCGCCGTTCGTGCGCGCAAGCTGGCCCCGCAAGATCCTTATCTGGCGGATACCTTGGGCTGGATCGTCTTCAAACGCGGCGATTACAATTGGGCCGTCTCCCTTTTGCGGGAAAGCGCACAAAAACTTCCCGGGGAACCGGACGTTCTTTCTCATCTGGGCTTGGCCTACTATCGAATGGGCGAAGAAAAATTTGCTCGGGAATATCTCAATCGAGCGATGCGCTCGACCCGTTCGCCTTCCGAACCGAAGCTCATCGAGGCGCATTTGGCTGTCCTCGAGTTGGATCCAACGGGCCTTGGCCATGAACAATTCAAACAACAACTGCTTCGCCGCACGGCAACGGAATCGAAGGACGTGATTGCGTGGCTGCGCTTGGCTCGGCACGCCGAGACCACCACCCACTGGAGCGACGCACGCCAGTTCTACGAGCAGGCGCGCACCGCCAATCCCAAATCTTTCCCGGCGATCGTGGGATTGGCCAGACTTTTGGGCCATGCGTTCTCCGACTCGACCCAAGGCGCCGAACTCTTGCGAACCGTGCGCCCACTCACGGAAGGCGACCCGGATCGTGCCTGCATTCTGGCAAAAGCGGCTCTGGATCTCGGTGATGTTTCCACGGCTTTATCTCTGTCGAGAGAGGTGCTACAGAACCAACCGCGCCGCGCCGACGCACAATACGTTTATGGCTGGGCGCTATTCATGACCGGCCAACTCGAACAAGCCGTCTCGGTCATGACCGGGCTGCAAGATCCCGCCCTCACTCCCAATGAAAAATGGGCCGTGGCCGAATTCATTCCTCTGGCCCGCGCGTATTTGCAAGGAGGACCGTGGCCGGAAGCGATTGCTGGTGCCAGGCGAGCCCTTGAAAAGGAGCCGCGATTCATTCCGGCGCTGCTGGTGCTGGCAGCGGCGGCCGAGCAACAAAAGCAGCTCGACGACGCGAAAGTTCATCTCGAGAAAATTCTCGCCAACAATCCGGGTTGCGCTCTGGCCGCGAAACATCTGGCCTTGATCCATTTTGAAAAGGGCGACCAAAAAACAGCGCTCCAGTGGTGTGCACACGCGCTCCCGCTGATGCCTGAGGATGCGCCATTGCTTCGCTTGCAAAGTCGGCTGGCTTTCGCGCAGCGGGATTATCAAACCGCCATTCGCTTTCTCAACCGCTCGCTCGCCAAGGAACCTAATGATGGCGACGCGTGGTTCGAATTGGGGCTTTCACAGTATCATCTGAACCAGCGTTCGGAATGCAAACTGGCTTTGAATCGAGGGTTGAAATTGCAGGGCAATTCCGCACTGGCCGCCGAAGCGCGGAAGATTTTGGAGCAATTGCCCTGAATCCGCGCGGGATGATCGCATCCTCGCAACCCATCTGAATCCGGACGGTATGCTCAGCATTTCATTCGGCTCGCGCCCACAACCTGAGATTGCCGATGCGAATCGGACTTTCTTGTGGCGAAGTGGCGAAGGTTCGGCCCCGCAAATTCACGTTACCTCTGCTTTCGCTGACGAGGCGTGGGATCATTTCCTTGAATTCCATCCACAGGGTCAGTTCCAGCAAACCAGTCGATGGGCTCGATTCAAACAAGCGGAAGGCTGGAAAGTCGTGCGGCTGCAGCTTCGTCAGGGCGCAAGGATTTTGGGCGGTTTACAATTGCTGTATCGCGCCACACGTCTCGGAATGCTCGGTTATGTCAGCAAAGGACCGATTATGCCTGAGCCGCCACTCGACCAAAGCGCTCTGTTTGGTGCGTTTGCCTCCATCTGCAGCGAACTCGGGTTGCGCGCGGTTTTGTTCCAGGCGCCGGACAACGCGGGACCTTCCTGGCCCGCACATACCTGGCATTTATTGCCGGCAAAAGCCCATGACCTGATTCAAATGACGCTTCTGCGTGATCTTCGGGGCGGGGCGATGAACCTCTATTCAGATTTGCGACGCAACACTGCCCAGGAAATTCGCCAGGCAAAAAGGCGCGGCGTTTCCATTCGGGAAACGAACGCAAATGGAATCCGCTGTTTGTTCGAGCTCATGACGCAAACGTGTCGCCGTCGCAACTCGAAACCGAATCCAGCGACCCTCGATGCGCTGATGCAGCTTTGGCAATCTTTTGCGCCAAGCCATGCGCGGCTGACTATCGCCGAGGCGGAGGGCCAGGCGAAAGCGGCGCTGCTTTGTTTGATGTGCGGCGACCGAATGACCCTGTGGAAAACTGGATGGGATTTTGAATCCAGGCTGCTTCATGCGCACAAGCTGATCCTTTTCGAAGCCATGGCCTGGGGCGCTGCACGCGGGTTTTATTGGTGCGATTTCGGTTCATTCGATCCACGATTGACAACGGCTGGTTCGCCCGCCGCCCGGTACTCCGCATCGCAATTGGCCAGCGGCAGCTTTGCGCATTGGGGATTTCGCGGTGTGCCATTCCGATTGCCCGATCCGCTCATTTACATTTCCCATCCCCTGTTGCGCAGGATCTATCGATCCATTCCTCTCGCATGGATCGTTGCCCTGCAAAAATCAATTGCGGAGTCACCATGACTTTTTTCTCTCCCAGGCCCGTGGTAATTGAAGAGCTGCCGAAAGCCGCGGGTGCGCGGCTTCGCGGTCATTGGCTCGATCCGCATGAACATGCGCGATGGGATGAATTCGCGGCGAAGCATCCTTGCGGCTTGATTTTTCATCAATCCTCCTGGAAACGCGCTTTGGAAAACAGTTTTCCGCAAATGCGCGGCCGGTATCTTGTTTTGTCGGATGAAGAGGGCGCGATTCATGCCGGTTTGGCAGTTTACAGGGTCAGAAGCTGGCTGTTGGGAAATCGTCTGGTCAGTATTCCGTTCGCCACACTGGCCGATCCACTCACAAATTCCGGATCGGATTTGCAGCAGAGCACTTCACTGCTGGTTCAACAATGCGGCTTGCTTGGCGCATCGCGGATTGAGTTGCGATGCTTTCGCAACTTGCTTTCCGAAACTTCGGGAGAATGGCGGCGCGATCTTTCGTTCAAGCAGCATTTCATCAGGCTCGACCTTCAGCCAGCGGCAGCTTTGTATCAAAAGTTTTCCCGCACGGCCATTCGCCGGATGGTCAGTCGCGCGGAACAAAGCGGGATCGTGCCGGTTCAGGGAGAGAACGAAGAACATTTACAACGTTTCTACGAGGTGTTTGTTCAATGCCGGCGCGTGCTTGCGCTGCCGCCAATTCCTTACGCTTTTTTCCGTGAATTGTGGCGTTGTCTGCCCAGGGACCGCATTTTTCTGAGCCTGGCCGTTAAAGAGGGGAAGGTCCTGGGCGCGGTGTTGGGGCTCGTTTATAAGGAGGTGTTCAGCCTCGAGTACTCCGGCGAGTTGCCCGAGGCCCGTTGCTCAGGCGCTGGCCAATTGCTGTACTGGAATGCGATTCAGCATGCCTACGCCCGTGGATGCGCCATTTTCCATTTTGGGCGAACGCATCGAACCAATGCGGGCTTGCTGCAATACAAACGACACTGGGCAACCACAGAAAGCGACCTCCCCGTTTACCGCTGGCCCGCTCGCAGCGCGCAAAGCTCCTCGAGTGCGCAAGCGGTTTACAAAATGACCCAGCTCCTTTGCCGCGCCGCCCCGGACTGGATTTACCCTTACATAGGCCATTGTTGTTATCGGCATCTCGGCTAATGAAAAGCCGGAGGCGCGCGTCTGCCTGCGGCTGTCGGATTGTTTTACAACCGCTCCATTTCCGTCAAAGCAGCCGACAAAAATCCCAACAGCGCATTCGCCCTCTTCGTCCATCCCAACCCTGAGGACCTCAACCCGTTAAATGCCATCGGGAGCGTCTAACATGTCAGAGACTTTGACACGCTCCAGATGATCGTTTACTCCCGCGCGGCAAATTGAGGTACTCTCAACAATTTTAGCAGTATGAAACCACTTTTCTGTTTCGCTCTCAGCCTCTTGACCATCAGCTCCGCAACCTTCTCCAAAGCGCAGTTGATCGATAAACGCGTCACGATACAACCGATCGTGGTTTGTGCCGATGATGGTTCTCAATGCTCCAGCTTTAACTTGTTTGAAGAAGCCACCGACAAAATCTGGGCGCAGGCGGGCATCGACGTCGATTTCGTCGATACCATCAATTACTATCACGAGACCACTTTCCTGACGGTGACGACCTCGCCATTTGCCGGAAACTCGTTCGCCAATCTCGTCGGAACTCCCGGCCATGGTCAGAACGCGAGCGCGACTGTTTTGAACCTTTGGTTTGTTGGCAATATTCTGACTTACGCCGGCTTTGGTTTGATTGGAGGAAATGGGATGGCGCTTGACGCAAGCGGTTTGACGCGCATCGACGCGGTCGCGCATGAGCTCGGACACAATTTGGGACTCGATCACAACACTTATGGCGCCGGGGCCGCGGCCAATCTCATGAGTTCACCTGCGACTGCGCCGAGCTCGGTGGATAACATCTATCCGGATGGGGGGCTGCTTTCGACTTTGAACAGTTCCCAGATCGCGGTTGCGCGCGCTTCGGCTTTTGCCATTTCGCTGCCGGAAAACGAGCAGTACTATTACACCCCAGTTCCCGAGCCACGCGCCGCGACCGCTCTAACAGCATTAGCTCTCTGCGCCTGGGCTTTGTTGAGAAATCGGCGGCGCAATTCGAAATCATAGATCCTTTCTCCAACTGATCTTCGAATACTTCGAAATCGATTGCCTCCGTTTTTTTGTCGGGATTCTTAACACTAGCAATTTGGCGCGAACAAATTCAGAAGGTTCTTATCTCAAACGTTTTAAGTAGGGGAACGCATGCAAGGTTCCGAAAGATCGACGGCGCGCCGTTAGTCTTACCGTCAGTTTTCAGCGTAGGCCAATTGGAGCGCTTGAAAGTTATTACGTCACAAAAGCCACTGTAGAACAAAGAGTTGCAACAGGGATTCCTGGTGATGAATCGCCCTGGCATTTCGGTTGCTAAGTTGAATTCAGCAATCAAGCCCTCAGGGCGCTAACCTCCAAAGAAGAAAAAGAGAAAGTTTACGATCATGAAAAAAAGCATTGTGAAAGCTGGGCTGTTCCTGTCCGCGGTGCTCGCCTGTCAACTGCCAGCTCGAGCCCTGGATATCACCGTCTATGACGGGAACAGCACAAGCCCCGGCTGGTATGGAGGCCAGGAGGATAACGAAACCGAGCCGAACACCATCATCGGCCAAACGTGGGATATGGAAGCTTTCGTAGTTCAGGGCACCTATCTCTACATGATTGGTGGATTCGACTTCGTCAACGGAAACTCGGGCTTCAAGTCGGGCGACATCTTCATCGATACGAACAACAGCTTCTCTTCGGGGCCATTGTCCCCCGGTCAATTCGAGCCGAACTCAAGCTATGGCTATGAAATTGTCCTCGATCTTGATTTCAGTGCGCTCACCTATGTTGCGCGGGTGCTCTCGGGCGCTTCAGTGCTTGAAACGGTGACGTTCGATCAATTGCTGAGCAACCCCTGGCGCTATAGCAGCGGCGATCTCGGTACCCTGGCGAGCGGACTTCTGACATACCAAACCGGGTTGACCGATGCTCAGATCGCCACGTTGTATGGAATCGCCTTGAGCGGCGGGAGCCACAATGTGGTTGGCATCGATATGAGCTGGTATTCCAATCCAAACCTGGCCACGCATTTTACGATGCAATGCGGCAATGACAATCTGGTGGGCAAAATCGGTGGCGGCATCACCGTGCCGGATGGCGGAATGACGGTCATGTTGCTCGGGATGGGGTTGGCTGGATTAGCGGTTGCCGCCCGAAGGATGAAGAGGGCGTAATTGCCCATCCGCCAAACAAAGCAGGGTCTCTGGCCCTGCTTTTTTTGTTTTAGATTGAGGGGAGCGACCGAACCGCGCGCGCGGCAAAATGGCCGCCGAATTATTCCGGAACAAGCGACAAGGAGCCCGCTCGTGTTGGGACCCCGCGGACTTTTCAGAGCGGCACTCAGCTAAGGCTGTTCGGCATTTCAGTTTCGAGTACTTCGCACATGAACTTCGAATCCATCTTGCACTTCACTGCTGGTGTGGCCGGTGTTGCACTTGCCTTTTGGGTTTATCGCTTGCGTTCACGCACGCTCGCCGAGCGAGCCATCGTCGTCGGTCTGCTTTTGTTCGCCACGGAAGCCATGCTCAGCGCGAGCATTTGGGTCATGGGCTCGGGCCAGGTGGGCGAGGGAATGCTCTCATCGAGGTTGCTCGTGGGACATTTGATCGCTCCAGTGTGGCTGCTGGCCGGCTTGAGTTACTCGAGGGGGAACTACTGGAAATTCGTGATGCAATGGACACCACTGGTGATGGTTCTGTTTCTGGTGCCGTGGGTCGTGTTTGCAGGGTGGCGCTCCGATATTGTCGCGCACGACAGGCCAGGCGTCGGTGTGGAAAACATGGTGGCATTGAAAGAAGGCGGCATGGTGCTCGCCATCACCACTTTGTTGGGTGCAGTGCTGGTGCTCATGCATTTCGAGAAAACCTTGGAGGCATCTGTGGGCCGGATGCGTTGGCAGCTGAAATTCCTCATTCTGGGAGTCGGCGTTCTATTCGCTACTCGGATTTACACTACCAGCCAGATGTTGCTTTATCGCGCGAGTCGCGAGAGCGATTTCACGACGCATTCGGTGGCGTTGCTGCTGGCGTTTGTTCCCATTGCCATTTCCTGCCAAAGGATCAAGACCGCCAAACCCGAAGTCTATCCTTCAGAACGAATGCTGCAGTTCTCGATCACGGTGCTCCTGGCAGGATTGTACCTGCTTGTGGTAGGGGCCGGCGCCAAAGCGGTCGCCTTTTTCGGCATCAGCAGCAACTTTCCGCTCGAAACATTTTTGCTGATGCTTTCGATGCTCGCACTGGCGGCGCTCCTTCTTTCGGACCGGATTCGCTGCCACATCCGGCAGGCCATCGTGCGTCATCTCAAGAGACCGCAACATGATTACCGGCAAATCTGGATGACCCTGACCGAGCGGACGACTGGATTGATGCACGAACAGGAATTTTCGCGCGAAGTGGTGCGTTGGTTGTCGGAAACTTTTCAGGCGCTGTCCGTCACTCTTTGGCGCAGCACCGAGCGGGGATTGGTTTCGGTGGCCTCGACCAGCAATTTCTCCGGGCTCGAACAGGCGCCGCAGCCGATCGCCCATGCAAACGCGTCTCTCGACGATTCGGATTTCCATCCGCGGCGTTTGCAGGAGACTTCACCGCTGCTTTCTGACGCGGAGCCTGACGATGAACATTGGGCGGTTCCGTTGCGATTTCGCGGGCAGACCCTCGGGCTTGTCGTCATTGGCAAACGAGTCAATTCGATCCCATTTTCTGATGAAGATCTCGAACTGCTGAAGTGCATCGGACAACAGGCGGCTTCCAATCTTCTGAAAATCTCTCTCGCCAATGATCTGGCCAAAGCTCGGGAGCTCGAGGGAATGCAAACGGTCGCGGCCTTTTTTGTGCATGATTTGAAAAACGTCGCTTCCACCTTGTCCATCATGCTGCAGAACCTGAAAATGCATTTTGCCAATCCGGCCTTCCGCGAAGACGCAATCCGCGCGGTCGCGCATGGGGTGGCGCATCTCAATGCCACCGTCGGCCGGCTCAGCGCATTGCGCCAGAAACTCGAACTCAAGCCCGTTCCTTGCAATCTCAACGCCGTCGTCGATTCGGTGCTGGCCACGCTGCCCAACGGTCCTGAAATCCAAATCGAAAAGGATTTTGCTCCGGTCGAGATCCTGCCGCTCGATTCGGAGCAGTTTGGAAAAGTGGTCAGCAACGTCGTCCTGAATGCCCGTGAAGCTCTCCCTGGCAAAGGCTCGATCCGCGTGCAAACCGCCCAGGAAAATGGCTGGGCTGTGCTCACAGTGACCGACAACGGCTGCGGCATGACGCGAGATTTCGTCAGTGAAAAATTGTTCCGCCCTTTTGAAACCACCAAAAGACAAGGCCTCGGCATCGGCCTCTACCAAAGCAAAATGATTGTCGAAGCGCATCACGGCAAACTCGAAGTCACCAGCGCATTGGGCGTCGGCACCACCTTTCGAATTCTTCTTCCGGCACCAAGGACGGTTTTATGAAGCAAAAACTTTTGATCATCGATGATGACGACGAAATCCAATTGCAGCTCAAATGGGCTCTGGCCACGGAATACGACGTGGCGCTCGTCCATGATCGCGCCGGCGCGCTGGCGGCATTTCAATCCATGCGGCCCCAGGTCATCCTCCTGGACCTCGGGCTCCCGCCGACGCCCAATTCGGCCGAGGAAGGATTTGCCACGTTGGCTGAATTGTTGCGCCTCGATCGCTTCGTTAAAATCATCATTGTCACTGGCCAGTCGGAAAAGGAGAACGCGCTTCGAGCGATTGGCGAAGGGGCCTACGATTTTATTTCAAAGCCTCTCCAGCTGGACGAGCTGCGCATCATTTTGCAGCGTGCCTTTCATGTCGGGCGATTGGAACACGAATACCACGAGGTGCGAAACCAGATTGCGATCGCCAATTTTGAAGGGATGCTCGGGACCAGCCCGCAAATGCAGGAGGTGTTTCTCACCATCCGAAAAGTGGCATTGACGGAGGTGCCTGTATTGATTTTGGGAGAGAGCGGCACGGGCAAAGAAATGGCCGCTCAAGCCATCCATCGCCTCAGTTCACGACGCGACGGCCCGTTTATCGCCATCAACTGCGGAGCCATTCCGGAAGCGCTGCTCGAAAGCGAATTGTTCGGGCACGAGAAAGGCGCCTTCACCGGCGCTCACGTCCAGCGCATGGGGCGTGTCGAAACCGCCGGATCAGGCACACTCTTCCTGGATGAAATCGGTGAACTCCCGCTCAGCCTTCAAGTGAAATTGCTCCGCTTCTTGCAGGACCATTGCATTCAACGCGTCGGCGGACGAAAGGACATCTTCGTCGATGCCCGCGTGGTGGCCGCCACCAACAGCGATTTGAAGAAGGCCACCAACGAAGGCCGTTTTCGCGAGGACTTGTACTATCGATTGGCGGTCGTTCAAATCAAATTGCCGCCGTTGCGGGATCGGCCGCGCGATATCCCGCTCCTCGCTCAAACGTTTTTGACTCGCTTCGCCTCTGAATCGGGAAAGCATGCCGGTCGTTTCAGCCAGACCGCCGTGCGCGCCATGGAACGGCATCCCTGGCCGGGAAATGTGCGCGAACTGCAAAATCGCGTCCGGCGCGCAGTCATCATGGCCGAAGGCGCGCGCGTCACCGAGACCGACCTCGAATTGGAAGTCGAGCCGGGCGGATTTCCGGGCCGCACCCTGCGCGAGGCGCGAGAGGCTCTGGAACGCGAGCTGGTGCAAAACTCGTTGCGACGGCATTCAGGCAACGTGACTCAGGCGGCCCACGACCTGGGAATCAGCCGGCCCACTCTTTACGAACTGATGGATAAGCTCGGGCTGCGCAAAGTGAGTGCAGATCCAGATCCACAAACCACCAGCGGCAGCCGTTTGGTGGAATCATGAGTTGGCCTTCAGTTCACGCTCATTGCGCACGATCAACCGCCACTCGCCACTTTCAATTCATCGCGTCACGGCCGCTGGCGATCGGTTGACGCGCTTCCGCCATTTTCTTTTCCCATCCCGATAAACGAAAGCTCGAATCGTGAACTGCTGGCTATCGCGATTGGAGCCCTTGCAAAACCACAAAAAGGCCAGTCAAGCGAAACACTGTCTATGAAACAACTGATCCTGTGGGCTGCAGCCGCGTTGCTGCTGCAGATGTTCGCACCGAAAACCGAGGCCATATTGCCGGCGACCTTGGGAGATTTCGTCTGGAACGATGTGAATGGCAATGGCATTCAGGAACCGGGCGAGTCCGGCATCGCTGGTGTCACCATCGAGCTGCGTGATGGGAACACCGGCGATCTGCTTCAAACGACCACAACTTCGGCCACCGGTTATTACACCTTCTCGATGCTTATCGGCACGTTGCCATATCAGGTCAAAGCGGTTGTTCCTTCCGGATATGTGGCGACATTGTCGCTGGCCTCTGGCAATCCGGAAAACGACAGCAATGAAAACCCGACCACAGTCACGCCCGCCTTTGGACAAACGGATCTCAGCATCGATTTTGGGTTTCTCGTTCCTTCAGGTGCGATCGGCGATTTTGTGTGGCTCGATTCCAATGCCAATGGCATTCAGGACAGTGGCGAACCGGGATTGGAAGGCGTGCCGGTTTACTTGCTCGAAAATGAAACCGTTGTGCAATCCACCGTCACCGGGCCGAACGGCTTTTACCAATTCACCGGCTTGGTCGCGGGAGAGTACCATGTGCAAGTGGACACGCCTCCAGGAACCATCCCCACACTCAATTCTGCTCCGGGCAGCACCGCGGCCAACGATAGCAACGGCAGCGGAACGACCGTGTCTCTCCCAACCTCGGCATCGTCAGATCAAACCATTGATTTCGGGTTTGTCATTCCACCGCCGACCACGGCGACGGTTGGAGATTTCGTCTGGCACGATGCCAACGGCAACGGCATCCAGGAATCCGGTGAACCTGGAATCGCTTCGGTCGTCATTCATCTGCGCGACGCCTATACCGGTTTCATTCTCGAAACGACCCTCACCGATGCGAACGGCTATTATCAGTTCACAGTTCAAGGTGGCGCCGCTTACCTGGTTGAGGCTGTGCCTCCTCTCGGTTACACGGCAACGCTCACATTGGCCTCGGGCAGCACCGCCGTCACGGACAGCAACATCAATCCCGCTCCCGTCACCGTGCCCGCGGGGCAGGCCGACAACACCATCGACTTCGGTTTTCTGATTCCCTCCGGCGCGATCGGGAATTTCGTCTGGCTGGATGTCAACGACAATGGGATTCAAGATTCGGGAGAGCCCGGAATGGATGGCGTCACAGTTTTCCTGCTGCAAAACAGCCTGCTTTTGCAAACGACCGTGACTGGACCGAATGGCTATTATCAGTTCAGCGGATTGGTGGCGGGAGATTACGTCGTCGAGGTGAACACGCCTCCTGGAACCATGCCGACGGCGAATTCAGCGCCTGGCAGCACGAATGAAAATGACAGCAACGGCACGGGAACGCTCGTGCATTTGGCCACCTCTGCCACTTCGGATCAAACCGTCGATTTCGGGTTTATCATTCCGCGCCCGAAAAATCCCGGGACAGGCACGCCAGGCTATTGGAAAAATCATCCCGATGCCTGGCCGGTGGAATCGTTGACGATCGGCGGCGTGATCTACACCAAAGCCGCCGCAATCACCGGCATGCGCAAGAGCACCAAAACCGACATGACTTACGTGCTCTTCCAACACCTCGTCGCCGCCACATTGAATGTCTGGATTGGAAATGACCCGGAGTGCATCGCCGACACGATCGATGCCGCCAATCTTTGGCTGGCGGGCAATCCGCTCGGGAGCGGAGTCAAAGCCAGCAGTGGAGCGTGGCAGAATTCGGGTGAGAGCTATTCGCAAAAGCTCGATCAGTACAATAATGGATTGCTCTGCGCGCCCGCTCGCGATTGACGGTCCATCCTGAAACCGCGACTTCAGGATCGCCGCAAAAATCCAGCTCGGAATTTCGATTTCGGGCTGGATTTTTTTTTGTCAAAACCACTGCGTCTTTTCCGGAACAATCACAATGTCGCGCGCTTGCAAGAGCGCCGGTGTGACCGATGCCCCGCGCAGTAACGGCGAAAGATCGATCATTTCCGTGTGCGTGCCCGCCCCTCCGCTTTGATGAACAATCATCACTTTTTTGAGATCGGCTTTTTTGGGATCGAATCCGCCCGCCTCCATGATCGCTTCCAAAACCGTCAGCTTGCGTTCGATCGGAATTTTGCCGGGCTTGAAAACCGCACCGATGACATAAACGGCGGCGGAACTCGAAAGAACCGTGACGACGACTTCCTTGTTCTGAAGCTGCGGGCCATAGCGCTGGGCAATGTCGGTTTGAAACTCGTGCAACGTCCTTCCCGCCGCCGTTATCGAACCAACCATCTGCAAATTGATCGATCCATCGGAATTGATTTTCTGGCTCGTGTTGAGATTCGGCGCGCCCGGAAAAGTGATTTCCAGCATGTCGCCGCATTCCAGCGGAATGGGTGGAGGCGCCATTGCCGGAGAGGGAATGGCAGGGCTTCGTTCCATCGAGCGGCAGCCCAGTAGCAGGATGGCCGAAAGAACGCAGGCCATCCGGCAAACGTTCGAAATTTCGAAAAGGCCATGGCGATGGCGATGGGGAATCGCGTGAATTGGCATGTGGGATTTAGGGTTCATGGTTTTTCTTGTCAGTGTTGTGGAGCGAACCGTGCAGGAATTGGCAGGGGGCGGAGGGAGGCCGGATACAAAACTTCCGCAAGCGGCCGCCGCAATAAAAGCAGAAGACCAACTGCCGATGATCACCGGTGAGCATGGGAGCGGCGGCTGGTTTGACGCCGCCATCGAGATCCGCGCCGAGAATGATGCTCGGGTTCAGACCGAAGCGCTTTTTGAAATCTTTGGAAAAGTGCGACACC
>JBFMDG010000082.1:0-15507 GCA_040754135.1 Verrucomicrobiota bacterium | reverse complement strand
CGTGTCGATCCGCTGCGCTTGCAGAGGACGAAGATATTCGGCCAACACGAGACGCGTGATGCGATGATCGATCCAGCCTTCCTCGACCAAGGGCACGAGCAGCGGACAGGTGCGAGCAAACACCGACACTTGCGGACTCGCGGCCTGCAAGGCGCGCGGATAGGCCTGGCTGCGAATGGTCGCGCTTGTGCCGATGACGCCGATGCGCCGGTTGCGCGTGCGGGTGAGGGCAACGTGCGCTCCCGGCAGAATCACACCGAAAATCGGGATGGAAAACTTTTGTTGCAACGCCGGCAGCGCCCATGCGGATGCCGTGTTGCACGCCACGACCACCGCTTTGACGTTTTGTGCGAGCAAAAACCGCGTGTCTTCAAATGCAAAGCGAATGACCGTGGCCGGTGATTTTGTGCCGTAGGGCACTCGAGCCGTGTCTCCGAGATAAATGAGATCTTCGTTAGGCAGGACTCGATGCATCTGGCGCACGACCGTCAAGCCGCCGATGCCCGAATCGAAAACCCCGATCGGTTGCGATCTTAACTTGCGCGTGGACTTCAATTCAACGTTCCACCAGGCGCTTGTAGGCGAGCACGCCATCGACAATCGCCTGCGCTGTGGCGCGCCGGTGATCCGCGCTGGCGATCTTTTTCATCTCTTCCGGATGCGACATGAAACCGGCCTCGACGAGGATGGATGGAATATCGGCCTGGCGCAGGACGAGAAAGCGGGCGCGACGAACCCCGCGATCGACCATGTCGAGACTGTTCACCAGAGCTTTTTGCACTTGATAAGCGAAGAGCACGTTTTGATCGTCGAAGCGGTTGCCTCGGGCGGCTTTGCCGGACGGTTCAAGGCTGCCATTAGTTGAGGTGGCCCCGGCGGGGGTGAGGCAATAGACTTCGACACCGCGCGCTTCGTTATTGCCGCGGCCGGCCGAGTTGTAATGCACACTCAGGAATAAATCAGCGCCGCGCCGGCGCGCCAGAGCGGGGCGCTGTTCCAGATCCACATATTCATCCCCGTCGCGAATCAGCACGACTTTCAAGCCGGCTTGTTCCAGACGCTTCTCGAGTTCGCGGGCGAGAAGCAGCGTGTATTTTTTTTCCTGATGATGGCCTTCGAGATTGCCAGGATCCCTTCCGCCATGTCCGGCGCTGATGGCGATGGTTTTGATTTTCCGGCCCTTGGGCCCTTTCGGAGGATGAAGGATCGGATCGATGATTGTTTCGAGATCGAACTCGGTGATGTACACCGAATCCAATTGCCGCGCGATGGGATGAGAAAGCCAGACATCGATGCCGTTGATTTGCGCCCGGCGCGAATCCACGCGAAAGCCCAGCCGCGCCCAGCTGTTGGTCAGGAGGACCTCTCCGCTTTTCTTTTTCCAAACGCATTCGAAGCGGTTGGCGCAAGCCCAATCTTCCAGATCGACATGATCTTTTCCGAACAAGGGAATGGAACGTATCTCCGGGTCTGAAGCCACGGCCAACGGTTTCACTAGAAAGGCAAGGCTGATAGCAAACGCGCACAGAACTCTCACGGGGTCGAAAGTGTGCCCGAGACGAGGCGGAGGATTCAAGGCAAATGGCACGCGCAATGAAAACAAGCGCGCAAAGCAGTCCGTGCGGACCAAAAATTTTGAAAACCGTTGACGCTCCCCGGACCATTACCTAGATTTTACGGCCAGTGTTCGTGCCATTTGAAATGATTTGAGTGATCTTTGTTCATGACTACACCTCTTACTGCTGCGAAGGGTTTGGAAGGCATTGTGGCCGCAGAAACCCGCTTGAGCGATGTCAAAGGGGACATCGGCCAATTGGTCTATTGTGGATACGATATCAATGAATTAGCGGGCAAGGTGAGTTATGAAGAGGTCGTTTTTCTCCTGCACAACGGTCGCTTGCCCAATCGCCACGAGCTCGAGGAATTGAAATCCCTGCTCGCCGCCAAACGCGAGCTCCCTAAAGGCGTCGTCGATATCATCAAAAAACTTCCGCACGACACGCCGCCCATGCACGCCATTCGCACGGCCATTTCGGCGCTGGGCTGTTTTGATCCAGCGGCAGATGACAATTCGCTCGAAGCCAATCGCTTGAAGGCCCTCCGCCTCATCGCCCGAATTCCCATTATCACCGCTTACTTTCATCGCGCGCGCCAGGGCAAAACCCTCCTGCCTTCCGACCCGGCACTCGGAGAAGCCGCCAATTTTCTTTATCTCGTCGATGGCGAAAAACCGTCTGCGGAAAAGGAGAGCACGCTCGATATGTGTTACGTGCTTCATGCCGATCATGGCATGAACGCCTCGACTTTCAGCGCGCGCGTGACCATCGCCACGTTGAGCGATCTCTACTCGGCCATTACCAGCGCCATCGGCACTTTGAAAGGGCCGTTGCACGGCGGAGCGAATGAAGGCGTGATCAAAATGCTCCAGGAAATCGGCGGGCCGGAAAACGTCGATTCCTATGTCACCGATGCGCTCGCGCAGAAGAAAAAAATCATGGGCATCGGGCATCGTGTTTACAAAACGCTCGATCCGCGCGCGCCGCATTTGAAGCGCATGGCCCAGGTTCTGAGCGCCAAGCTGGGCGAACCGAAGTGGATTCAAATGAGCGAACGCATCGCCGAAATCATGCTCAAAGAAAAACATCTCCACGCCAACGTCGATTTCTATTCGGCGACCGTTTATTATTCGCTCGGCATTCCAACCGATCTGTTCACGCCCATTTTTGCCATCGCTCGAACCGCCGGTTGGACCGCTCATGTCCTCGAACAACTTTCCGATAACCGGCTCATCCGTCCGCAAAGCGCCTACGTCGGCCCCCGAGGATTGAAAGTGACACCCATTGAGCAGCGGTGATCCCGGCCGTCATTGTGCGCGAGGAATTCTGTCCCGGCCGCAAACCGCAGCGAAATCCGCGGTTCGATCGGAATCGTCTTCGAGGATTCGGTTCAGTTTTCAAATGGCGCCGCCGTTCTGTAATGAAGTAACACTGGCAAGCAACGTAAAATTTTTTATTGGATGAATATCCACGAATATCAGGCCAAACAACTCCTCGCTCAGCATGGCGTGGCCATCCCGGAAGGGAAGGTGGCTGCGAGCGCCGATGAAGCCAAAGCGATCGCGGAATCGCTGGCGGCGCGCGGCTACAAAAAATTTGTCGTCAAATCGCAAATCCACGCCGGGGGCCGCGGCAAGGGCACATTCAAGAGCGGCTATCAAGGCGGCGTGAAAGTCATCGGCACCGTCGATGAAGTTTACGCCAGCGCCAAAGCTATGATTGGCCAGGTACTGGTGACGAAGCAGACTGGTCCCGATGGCCGGCTCGTCAGCAAGGTGCTCGTGGATGCCGCTCCGAACATCAAGAAGGAGATTTATCTCGCCGTCCTTCTCGATCGCGCCACTTCGCGCCCGTTGGTCATGGCCAGCACGGAAGGCGGCATGGACATCGAAGAGGTCGCAGCCAAAACGCCGGAAAAGATTCTCAAGGAATCGATCGACCCGGCCGTCGGCATGATGCCCTTCCAGGCCCGCAAAATTGCCGCCGGGCTTGGACTCACCGGCGACCTTTTCAATCAAGGCGTCAAACTTCTTCTTGGCGTTTACAAGACCTGGTGGGAATGCGACGCCTCGCTCGTCGAAATCAATCCGCTCTGCATCATCGATAATCCCGATGGCAAACTGGCTTTGCTGGCGGTGGACGCGAAAATCGGTTTGGACGACAACGCGCTCTATCGCCACAAGAATATTCAGGAGATGCGCGATCTGGCTGAGGAAGCGCCGCTCGAAATTGAGGCGAGCAAATTCAACCTGAATTACATCAAGCTCGACGGCAATATCGCCTGCCTCGTGAACGGCGCCGGTCTGGCCATGGCTACCATGGATATCATCCAACATTACGGCGGACGCCCGGCCAATTTCCTGGACGTGGGCGGCGGCGCGAGCAAGGAGCAGGTGACGGCGGCGTTCAAGATTATTTTGAGCGACCCCAACGTGCAGGGTATTCTCGTCAATATTTTCGGCGGCATCATGGATTGCAATGTCATTGCCACTGGCATTGTCGCGGCGGTGCGCGAGACGGGATTGAAGCTGCCGCTGGTGGTTCGACTGGAGGGAAACAACGTCCAGGCTGGCAAACAAACGCTGGCCGATTCGGGGTTGCCGATCATCAGCGGTGATTCGATGGCCGACGCCGCGCAGAAAGTCGTCAACGCAGTCAAAGGCTAACTTTTTTTCCAATGGCAATTCTCGTCACTCCTCAAACCAAAGTTCTCGTGCAGGGCATCACCGGCAGCTTCGGCGCGCGCCACACGCAGTTGAGCCTCGCTTACGGTTCCCAGATTGTCGCCGGAGTCACTCCCGGCAAAGGCGGCCAGCTTTTCGAGAATAAAGTCCCCATCTACGACACCGTCGCCGAAGCGATCAAACAAACCGGGGCTACGGCCTCGGCCATTTTTGTTCCGCCTCCATTCGCGGCGGATGCCATCCTCGAAGGAGTCGATGCCGGACTCGATCTGGTGGTCTGCATCACCGAAGGCATTCCGGTCATCGACATGGTCAAAGTGAAACGCGCCATGGAAGGCCGGAAGACAAGGTTGATCGGCCCGAACTGCCCCGGCATCGTTACCCCGGGCGAAGGGCAAGATTCTCATGGCGGCTGCCGCATCGGCATTGCGCCCGGTTACATCCACAAAAAGGGCCACATTGGCGTCGTGTCGCGCAGCGGAACACTTACCTACGAAGCGGTCTGGCAGCTCACTTGCCGCGGAAAAGGCCAATCGACTTGCGTGGGCATCGGCGGCGATCCGGTTCACGGCACGACGCACCTCGATGTCATCAAAATGTTTAACGACGATCCCGACACGCATGGAATTATCATGATTGGCGAGATTGGCGGCAGTGCTGAAGAAGAAGCCGCGGAATGGATCCGCAAGCATTGCCGCAAGCCGGTCGCCGGTTTCATCGCGGGAGCCACGGCGCCGCCCGGGAGGCGCATGGGCCATGCGGGCGCCATCGTCAGCGGCGGCAAGGGCACGGCGGCCGCGAAAATTGCGGCGTTTCGCGAAGCGGGCATTGGTGTGGCGGAAACACCGACGTTGATGGCGGAGACATTGCTCAAGATGATGTGACGTGAGCGGTGCGTGGCATTTGTTCGAGAGGCAAAGCGCTTCGGCGAAAATTTCGGTTGAACTTCGAGCCGTTCCTGAGCGATGGACCTGATCCATCACATTTTGAACCTGGCCGGACTTCTTCTCTGGTTGAACTGGCGCACGGCTGGATTTGCCGCGCAGCGCACTTCCTCGCCGCTGCTCACGACACTCAAGCGCACTGATGCGCGCCGGCAGCGTTGGTGGCAATTGCTTGCGCTAGTGGGGTTGCTCGGGGCGCGCGCTCTCTTCTATTGGCAGATCGGATCCGCGGTCGAGTGGATACCCGGACTGGATCTTCGCGTCATCACACTGCGGTTCCGCAGCGATTTTTTTGACCGGATGTTTTTGTTTTCGATCCTGAGCTTCGGCTGGCTCCTGGCAATTTTCTATGCGGCGTTGCTGTTGTTGTCGGCGTTGAATGGCCGCGGCGCTGAAACCAACCCATGGCAAGTATTGTTGCGCCTGCATTTGGGCTGGCTCAATCCGCTTCCCGGCTGGCTGAAGGTGTTCCTCCCTGTGGCATTCACCGCTGTTGCCTGGTTCGCCACGGCGCCTTTGCTCTCGCGAATGAATCTGATTCCGCCGGCTGGACACGATTTGAAACTCGTGCAACAGGCGCTCCTGCTCGCATTGGGTTTCGTGCTGGTGTGGGAGTATGCGTTGATCGTTTTGCTCGGCCTGCATCTGCTCAACAGCTACGTCTATTTGGGCAATCGCCCCTTCTGGGGTTTCGTGCATCACCTCGGCCGCCAAACCTTGTTGCCGTTGCGCGGCCTGCCTTTGCGCCTGCATAAACTCGATCTCGCTCCACTCCTCGCGCTGGTCATCGTCGCCGCTGCCGGTCATGGAGCGTCGCTTGGCCTGACGCAATTGTACCGTCTGGCCTCGCTCTGATGAATCCGTGCCTGCGCATTCATGCCGACGGGGTTTCACTTCGAGTCAAAGTCCAGCCCCGCGCCTCGCGCAATGAAATTGCCTGTTTTCTGGGGGACGAATTGAAGGTCAAAGTCACGGCGCCACCGGTTGATGCGGCGGCTAACGAAGCATTGCTCGGATTTTTGGCGGAGATCCTCGATTGTTCACGCGGAGCGGTGACCTTGATACGCGGCCAGACCGCCCGGCACAAAGTTGTTTTGATTCGGGGCGTCGATCCTGCTCTCATCGAGCACAAACTTTTGTCCGCGCTGTGAGATTTGTTGCTTACGCTGCTTTGCTGTTGCTGGCTGCCGCTGTCGGGTGCCGCCATCTGGTGACCTCGGGGCAATCCGAAATTTCCGAAGCGGAGAAGAAACGTCTGCTCGCCAAAACGTTTTCACCGGAGGAACTCGGCGTTCGTCTCGTGACGCGCAATGGCCAATCCTCCGCGCGCTGGACCGAACTGGTCAGCGCGCCCGGCGCCGTGCGCATACCGCTGGCGCGCCCCGATTCCCAAGGCTCATTTCAACCGCTCGTGCCGGCGAAACTCAATGGCCGCCCGGCCGGCGCTATGGTCCTCGACACCGGCGCGCCCGTCACTTTGGTTCATGGCAAATTGGCGTTGCAAACCGGCGTGCGCATTCTCAATCCGGACCGGCTCGGCAATACCTTTCGCGGCATTGGCGGCGAGGAGAAAACTTTTTTTGGCGTGTGCGAAAGCCTCGCGGTCGGTCCGCTCGAATTTCAAAATGTCCTGGCCGCAATTCGCACCGAGGAGTACCGCCACAAACTTTTAAACGTGGTTTCGCTTTCCGGCTGGCAGGGCAATCTTATCGGCCTTTCGAGCCTGAGCCGTCTGGCCTACGTGACGATCGATTATCCCGCGGGCCACGTGATTTTCGAACCGGATGCGGAATTTCCGCCGCCCATGCGCAACATCGCGCAAGCGCCATTCAAACTCGAAGATCTGGAGATTCATCTGCCCATCACGATCAATGGCCAGCACGTCTTCCAGGCGCTGGTGGACACCGGCAGCGACGCCACCCTGATGATCAACACGAACATGGTCCGCGCCCTGGGACTGGAAATGATGATCGAGCATGGCAAACCGGGACGTTTCGTCGGGTTGGGCGGCGACTTTACCAGCCGCACGTTTCAACTCGGAGAAATCAAACTCGGCCAGACCACATTCCGCCTTGTCGATGCCGCCACGGCGCCGGACGACTATCCCTTGACCATCGGCAGCGGTTTTTTCCATCGATTCAAAACCACATTGGATTTCAAACGAAAGTTGCTTTGGCTGGAAAAGTCCGCGGCCACTCCTTGACAGCACGATTCAGTTGAATTGCGATTCGGGGCGAACCAGCGGCAAAATGACCCTGCGCAACGGCTCCATCCTGCGGTTGATCAGTAATGCACGCGAAACGTGCCGTCGATCACGATCACCGTCTGATCGTTTTTCAAGTAGGTGCTCGAGAAGGTGCCTCCGAGGGCATCGATGAATTGCAAATGCAACGCGTGCGTGTCGCCGCGAAAATCAGCCGCGCCTTCGTAGTTCAATTGCAATTCGGCTTCGGCCTGGTTCGCCTCGTAAACGTATTTGCCTGAAGCTTGCTCGTCGTTGTCGGCGTCATGAAACGAACCATCCGCGGTGAACGAGTAAAAGTGAGTTTGCCCTACCGGACCGGTGCTGGTGTAAAGGCGCGTCAATTCCATCACCTTTTCGGCTAATGATGCCGGCGCAAAATCGCCCGCAAGGTTTCGGAAATTGGCGAAACGCCCATAGCCTGCCGAACGGCCATCCAATGTCCATTCATACCGCCCGCTGACCGCCGATTCGAAATCGAAGGCGAACTCCAGCGTCCGCGGTTGGCCGTTCCGTTCGCCAATCAATTGCAACGAAGCCCGTGCCCCCTCGGCATCGTAGCGCCAGACTTCACCGGATCGAAGCGGCGGTTCCGTGCTGAGCGGCTGTTCATTCCAGCCCGTGACCGACAGATTCAGCATTCGCAATGGAACCAACGGATTGGATTGCTCATCGAGAAACACGGATACGCGATCGATGCTCTCCGGCGCGGCGGCCGGCGCGCGCGCGCTTGCGCTCAAGGCCAGGCGAATCACTCCAGGATGACCGGTCGTGCTTTCGACCGCGATGCGGTATGTGCCGCCTTCACGTGCCTGAAAGGAAATTAATTTTGAGGCGCGCCGATGCTTGGCCACCACCGTCAGATTCGTGACGGTCGCTCCTTCGTAAACAGCGAGGCTGGTCTCGACGTAAGTGCCGATCGTATTAACGCTCACGCCGCCGGTGATGGGCGCAATCCAATGCCACCAGACCGACGCGCTGCCGCCGGCCGACCACGCGTGGATTGGTTCGCCCGGTTCGCGCGTCGCGTTGAAATTGAAACTGGTCGAATGAACGTCTGCTCCGGCGAGTGGAACGCTGTTGCTGAATGCGTCATTGGCCGGTGCGCCAAATTCGAGGAGACGCCAAAACCGTTGGCGGAACGTGGGCGCTTTGAAATCGAGGTAAGAAGCCACTTCGTCCTTTCCAGGGGTTTGGAACAATTCAGACCAATGATCCAGATCGCTGCTTGCTTGCAACACGTAGCCGCGCCCGGCCGAGGACGTCCATTGCAATTCAACTGATTTATCCGGACGCAGTTTCAATACGGTCAAGACGAGAGATTGAATGGGTTCAGACAATTCACCCTCGGCCGCGAGACAACTCAGGCAAGATGTCACGAGCAGTGCGAGTGCAACTTCCTTCCTCATCCTTTCTTGAGAACGACGCTGGTTTGAGCAGCGCCACCTTTTGAGTATCAATCAAAGACGAGGAAAGAACAATCAGCCGTCGCACGGCTTCAAGGCCAAGGGAATCCCGGTGGGATAATCATCCACGATCAAAGAAGAAGAGCGGCGTGCCGTCGCGTATGCGATGGGCGTGTGAGCCTCGGCCTGGGTTCATTTCAGTTTCAGGAAAAACTCACGAGCCGTCTGGCAAGTCATGGCGCTTAACTCCTCCCTGGCGACACCGCGAATCTGAGCCACCACATCCGAAATCTCCTTCACATACGCGGGTTCACATCTTTTGCCGCGATAGGGAACAGGCGCGAGGAAAGGACAATCGGTTTCCAACATGAACTTACCGGCGGGGGTGGCGGCGATAGTGTCGCGAACGGTTTGCGCATTCTTGAACGTGAGGATGCCGGTGAAACTGACCAGCGAACCCAGACTCAGCACGCGTTGCATCGCCGCTTGATCTCCGACGAAACAATGAAACACGCCTCGGACGCGGCCAGTCCAGGATTGCATTTCCGCAACGGTGTCCTCGAACGAGTCGCGTTGATGAATGACGCAGTTCAGTCCCAGCTCAGCGGCAATTTCAAGTTGTTGTTGGAAAAGGCGCAATTGTTTCTCCTTGTAGTGCGCATCGTCCTCAGCGCTGCCGCCCGATTGCGCGCTGGGCAAACGGTAATAGTCGAGTCCGGTCTCGCCGATGGCCACGACTTTCGGGTGACGCGCCAATTCGCGCAATGCCGGGCGAATATCAGGAGGCGCTTCGCTGGCATGGCCGGGATGCCACCCGACTGCGGCGAACACGCTTTCGTGTTGTTCACTCAAACGGATCGCGCGCCGGCTGCTCTCGAAATCGGTCGCGATGGTGATGATACGGGTAATGCCCGCGGCACTGGCGCGTTCGAGCACTTGCGCGAGGTCGGGCGTGAAATCCGGAAAATCGAGGTGCGCGTGAGTGTCAAAAAACTCGGTCATAAATTTGGTCCGGCGGCGTTACCGCGGCAGGTTTGGCTGCCGTTGGTGGAGGCATCGAAGCCCGCAGCCTTTCGAGGCCGCGGCGTGCAGTTTGCCTTTGATGGTAAAAGGTTTCCATTGCAATCTAATGGCCAGCCCGCTATTGCTAAGCGCAGCAATTACACAAAACCTATGGCTCAACCCTGTTTTCATCCCAGTATTGAAGGTGCGCAACACGGTGCAAAAAGTCTGGCCGACTTCCTGGATTATGCCAAAGCTTCCGGCGCCACTGGCGCTCAACCGTCCAATTACATGCTGCAGGATGGCCGCAAATTCAAAAGCGTCCAGGAGATCAAAGACACCTTCGATCAACGCGGGATGACGCTCGATGGAGTTTCCGCTCATTGTCCTTTTTGGGTTCACACGACCGCCTGGACGGGCAGTCCAACCGTCCGCCCCTTTATCCCCGCCGACGTCGCCAAGAAATCCCCCACCGCCATCGAGTCCTGGGCGGAAAATTATCTGGTGCGTCTGCTCGGGTTGTGCGCCGAACTGGGCGTCAAAATCGTGCCGATGTTCTGGGGGGTTGCGTTTGGCTGGGAGTTGGCGACCGGTTATCCGTGGGGTTTTTGGGCTGGCGGCGATTACGACCTCATCAAAAAAGGTCAGGAACGGTTCGTTGAAAAAACCCGGCGTTTGCGCGCGCGCGCCAACAAACTCGGAATCAAACTTTGCCACGAAATCCATCCTGGCACCGCCGCCATGTGCGCCGACGATTTCAATCTGCTCGTAAAAATCTGCGACAACGATCCCTGCCTGGGAGTCAATGCCGACCCGTCTCACTGCTGGGAAGGTGAAGATTGGGAAACCCGGTTCCGCAAAGTGGGCGATCGCGTTTACGCGTGTCACGTCAAGAATTTCGTCATCCGCAAAAATATCCCCTTGCGGAAAATGGAACCGAACTGGCCCGGGCGCGCCATGCAATTCACCGACCTGGCCACAGGCGATCTCAACATGGCTCGTTACGTCGAGATGTTGATCAATATCGGTTACCCGCAGCGTTACATGCAGGTGACCGGACGCAGCACCGCTCCGCTGGTGGTGGAGGCGGAAAGCGCTTATCGCGATCTCGATGCCACCAGCACCAACGGCATCGCTTACGTGCGCGACCATCTTTGTTTTAATGTCGCGTCAGGATCTTTCGAAGAAGGCATGGGAGCCTGACCCTAAAGCAGTACTACCTCAAAGAAGGCGCGGTCCATTCCTCGCCTTCTTTTTGTTTTAGGAGTTCGAAGCAGAAGAGGGCGAGCGCGCGTGTGGTGCTCAAAGCTTCGCATCCAGGATTCTGCGAACCCTCAAGAAGCTTGGCAGATGGTT
The DNA here is from genome assembly GCA_040754135.1 of Verrucomicrobiota bacterium. Classification (GTDB taxonomy): domain Bacteria; phylum Verrucomicrobiota; class Verrucomicrobiia; order Limisphaerales; family SIBE01; genus JBFMDG01. The sequence continues at coordinate 4,317 of JBFMDG010000082.1, read as the reverse complement.
CGCCAAAACATCAGGATTCAATCGGCCGAAAACCTCGAAGGAGCGCTTGCCTTTCTGGTATGCGTTGCCGCAATTGCGGGTGGCGTGGCAAAGCGCTTCCTGCACCTGGTCCCGCAGCCTTTGCTCGAGATCCACCAGCGCCGGCAAGGCATTTTCTTGCAAGCCATTGCCATAATGTTCGCGCAAGGTCGCCCGATCGGCGACGATCCAGGTCTCCATGCAAGTCGTCATGAACAAGACCTGCTCATCGGCTGCTCCCTCTGGAGGGTCCCAGCCATCGCGCGCCTCTAAATGCGCCCAAGCCGCCTCCAAATCATCGAGCACGTCTTCGCTGTCAATCCACATCGCAATGAAGTCCGCGCTCTTTTCGGCGTGCGCAAATGAGAAATCGCGGTAGGCCATGTCCCGCGCCCCGCAAGCAACCAATCGCGGCATTCGTCTCGTGGCTTCGAAACCGCATCGTTCCAACAATCGGCGAAATCCTTCGCGACAGCGTGCGTGCAATTCTTTGGAATCGCCGCCGCCCTCCAAATAAATGATCGCACTCACCAGCGCGTTCCTCCCAGTTGCCCTTTTGTCCACAACTGCCCCAGCCGATAATTTTCCAACCATTTCGCCAGCTCGTTCTTCTTTAAGCGGCGCATTTCCGTTTTGCCATCATGCTTCTCACACACCACGACTGCTTCGGGACAGTCGGTCATCGCATCGACCAGAATGTCTGAGTGGGTGGTGATGATGATTTGCGTACGCTGCGACGCCGCCACCAGCAGGTCGGCGAGCTTCGGGAGAATGTCAGGGTGCAATCCCAATTCCGGTGCTTCGATGCAAATCAATGGCGGCGGAAGAGGATCGCAAAGTATCGCGAGCAGGCAAAGGTAACGCAGCGTTCCATCAGACAACCGCGTGGCCGGAATGGAAAAATCGCCTTCGGTGAAAACGACCTGAACGCTCCCGCCCTCGACAAAAGGCTCAAAATCGGTCAAGCCGTCGTAAAGATCGGAAAGGCCCTCAACGATGGCCTTCTTCACCTGCGGAGTTTTGCGCATGCGGCTGAGAAATAGGCCGAGATTCGAAAAATCTTCCTCCAACCGGTCGTTGCGCATGTCGGCTTTTTGTGGTTCACGAAACACAAAGTTCCTTCCAAAGGACCATTCCCGATAAAAGCGCCACTTTTCATAGGTATCCGCCAGATAGGTGATCTCCGGGTAAAGCTCCGGATCGCGCCGCTGCGCCAGAATCGAAAGTTCCGGATTAACGGTCTCCGGCGACAGTTTACGCCGACGACGCGGACGGGGATTGTCGTGCAGGGCAAGGCCCTTCTCCTCATCGTCCAGCGCAAATGTGTTCACTACGGGATGCCCATTCTGAAATCGATAATAGAAATACGCCTCCGTTTCCTTTCCGTAAGGCGCTTCCTTTTCCACCCGTTCATCATGCAACCGAAATCCTTGCGCGTCGCTTTCGAAAGCAAACGTGTGACGCAAAGCCTGCCTGCCTTTCGGATTATTGATCACGAGTTCGATGGAGGCGGGTTGCGACTTCGCTCCTTTCCAGATCCATTCCAGCGCGCCGCCACCACGTCGCAGCACGCTGCGCACATCTCCAGTGGAAGTCGCCTGAGGCGCGATGGGCATGGCCCGCATCAGTGCCAGCGCCTCGATGAGATTGGACTTGCCCGAGCCATTGGGGCCGATCAACACATTGAGATTTTCCAGCGGCAACGCTTCCGTGTCCGGTCCAAACGAAAGCAGATTGACCAGTCGTATCTGTCGCAGCAACCGCGTGTCATCGGTTGAGTTTGGTTTCATTCGCTTCGGTTGTCGCAGAAGAATAGGATTTTAAGGGAGCTTCGCGCAGAATCACTTCGTTAGATTTCCCCGTACGAAAACGTCGCGACGCACATGGTCAGTCTTGCCCCAGAGGACCGAGATCATTGTGTTCTGTGCGGCTTCAACCATCAATTCACGATACGCTTTGCTCGCTTTTCACCACAAGTTGCATTTCGAATCAGCGCGCAGACCGGCGTTCACTTTTTCATCAATTCGCCTTCTGAAACCCGGTTTGCTCAAGCTCCATTGCTCCTCTCCGCCGTATTGCTGGAATTACCTCGTTGAACGGTTTCGAATTGCCAACAGCATGCAGAGGCCGAGGGCGGTCACGGAAATCAAACCGCCCAGCTTGAACGCGCCGTCCTCGTAACGCACTTCGAGATGATGCTTGCCCGCGGGAATCTCGAGGCATTGGAATGCATGATTGGCTCGCCATAGCGGAACACGTTTGCCATCCAAGTACGCTTTCCAGGAGGGGAAATGTGTTTGGGCAATGACGATCAATGCGGGCGCTTCAGCGATGGCGTCGCATTCCATGCCATCCAAGTTGAACCGCGTCGATTCGATCTTCACCTGGCTCGCTTGGGCTACCGAGCAATCCTTCTGAACGGCCATGGGAAGGAAAACCTCGACGGCGGGGTCGAATTGCGGCTGTTGCAACAGAATTGGAATTTCCTGTTCCTGACGAAACGATGGCCTTTGCCCGCCCGTGATCAAAGGGAGAAATCCAGGTTCGGTCTCCCACTCGAATAAATTGCCGGAAGAGGTGCGGTGCGACACACCGAGAAAAGCGTTCAAGCCGGGCAGATGCGTGTTCGTCGCCGCGTAAAGCAACGTCTGCACGTCGGCCAAATGCTTCGGATAAAGCGAGAAGAAACCGTTCACCTTTGGCATTCCTTCCAGCAGGTTGCAATTGCTGTAGAGCGCCGCGCGCCGTGATGGATAAAACCTGGTTGGATCTTCAATGTAGGAATATTGAAATTCGTTTTGCGCGGCAGGGGTGACGAAGGCGCGGGACTGGCCATGCGCCGGACGCGGATTTGCCGGAAGATACGGCTCGACCAATCCGGCATCGTAAATCCAACGCGGCGCGGTGGGATTCTGTCGCGGCATATGCGTCAACGCGTCCAGCCAAACCAACAACACGAGCGCCATCGGCACGAGCCATGACGGCTTCATCACTTGCGTCATCATCAGCGCCACTGTCAGTGCGAGAAATACCAACCGCGTGATTCCGTTCCAGAAAGTCAGCCGCGGATCTTCTGTTGGAAAAGGTGACTTCGCATCAAAAAGCAGTATGGCCAGAATGCCTGCCGCCATGAAAACGGCCACTGCGATCAAGACACGGCGATCGCCGCCGTCGCTTGGGTCAAGTCGCCGTTGCCATCGAGCCACTCCGAAGGCGGCGAGCAAGGGCAAAGCCCAAATGGCGAGCACGACAAATTTGATGGGATAACGAATCCAAGTCAGCGCCGGAAAAAGTTTTTGAATCAGAGGATAGAGCGGAGCGTGGGGCCCCAGCGCCATCAAGAGACTGAAAAAAATCAGGGCGCCAAGAAGCCACACGCGCTGATTGCGCACTTGCCATACCGCGCAAATCGCGATCAGGACTCCTCCCATGGGAAGATAATAGGATGAAGTCCAGTACTGGTCCCATTGCGCGTGGACGCCGGAAAAGGAACGGAATGTGTAGAAAAGCGGCACAAGAAAATTGGCCCAGCCCCACGGCGGCATCGGCCATTCCACCGGATTTGAACTGGAACTGCGATGCGATTCTGCCAGCAATTGAATAAATGGGAGCAATTGCGCCGCGCTTAAACAAACCACAAGAAACACGGCTACGAGGAATCGAGTCAGAAAATTGAAGCGGCTCATTGGCCGGGCCGTTTTTCCAGGCCAGATCGACGGCAGACAGAGGACGGTTGCGGCCAGCCAGGTGAAGAGAATGATTTCGGGCGCGCCGGAAAGCATTTGCAAGGCGCCGATGAATCCGCACCGGAGAACGGCCCGCGGATTCGGTTCGGCCAGTCGCAAGGCGCTCGATATGACCCATGGCATCCAGCCGAGCGCGGCGATGTTATTTGGCCACATAAGGCAATGCAGGCTGAGGCCGTTGAAACCGAACAGCAGGCCGGCCATGGTGGCGGCGAATCCATTCGCGGTGCATTGCCGCGCGAGGACAAACATGCCGGCGCTTCCCAGCGCCAGGTGGAGAATGCAAAACACGCCGAGAGACCAGGAGAGTGGGAACACGAGGTAAAACAAGGCGGGTGGATAAAGGCCAAGGGTGTTCCATTGCGCCAGGAAGGGCAGTCCGCACGCGCTGAGCGGATTCCAAAGGGGCCATTCGCCGCGCCAGAAACATTCGCGCTGAAAATGCGCCAGCGGATAACCGAACAACCCAAAATCACGAAAGAAAAATGTCTGCGCGCCAAAAACCACCGGCGCGAAAGTGGCGACGATCAGAAGCCCGAGCAGCACCAGAAAT
>JBFMDG010000081.1:7546-15568 GCA_040754135.1 Verrucomicrobiota bacterium | reverse complement strand
AGCCGGCGTTGTCCTGGGAACAACTCGGGGCGCTGGGCATTGGCCGCGCCGGCACGCACCCTTTGCGGTTGCGCGTGAAAGATTCATTTGGCGCGACGAGTGAAGGGATAGAAACCACGCTCACGATCGATCGCCTTTCGCAAACCGTTACATTCGATCCTTTGCCTGAGAAGAAACTCGGTGACCCGCCATTTGACTTGAATGCCAGCGCGAGTTCTGGATTGCCTGTTCGCTTTACCAGTTCGAATTCGAATGTGGCGAAGGTCGACGGGAACACAGTCACGATTGTGGGTGAAGGGTTCGCTGAGATCACCGCACATCAGGAGGGTAGTTCAGAATACCTTCCAGCTTTCAGCGTTGCCCAGCGGTTGTTGGTCGTTGGCCCCCCTTTGGTCGCTGTGGCCTGGGGAAAATTGACGACCGTGCCGGTTTCATTTCGCATGGTTAGAGCCATCGCGGCGGGGTATGATCATACAATCGGTTTAAAGGCTGACGGGACGGTTTTGGCTTGGGGCGCGAATGATTATGGTCAAAGCAACGTTCCGGCAGGTCTGAGCGGAGTCAAAGCGATCGCAGCGGGAGGCACACATTCGATAGCGCTCAGGTCAGACGGCACGGTCGTGGCCTGGGGTGATAACCGCTCCGGTCAATGCAATGTCCCCGCCGGATTAAATGATGTTGCAGCCATTGCAGGCGGAGGTTCTTTCACATTGGCTCTGAAACAGGATGGGAAGGTCATCGGTTGGGGAAGCGACAGCAGTGGGCAGACAATCATTCCGGCAGGCCTGAGTGATGTTGTGGCGATTGCCGCAGGTGGAAATCACAGTCTGGCTTTGCGAAACGATGGCACGGTCGTAGCCTGGGGATTCAGTTCCTGGGGGCAACTATCGATACCCGCCGATCTCAACGGAGTCGTCGCGATTGCTGGTGGACTAAACCACTCGGTGGCATTGAAAGCGGATGGAACCGTGGTGGCATGGGGCGCAAATCAGTATGGCCAAAGCACCGTTCCAGCTGGTCTGAGCGGCGTGATCGCGATAGCGGCGGGTGGTTACCATACCGTTGCGTTAAAGAATGACGGCACGGCTGTGGCCTGGGGTGCAGGAAGAACGTCCACGGGAATCTTTCCGAATTATGGGCAGTCTGTGGTTCCTTCAGGTTTGAGTCGCTTGACCGCTATCGCTGCGGGATACCACACAGTGGCGCTCATGATTGCTGACCTTCCTTCCATCACAAAACCCCCAGCAGCTCGCACGGTGTTTGTCGGAGATCATTTGTTTTTTGACGTGACCGCCAGCGGCACTCCACCGCTCACCTATCAGTGGCGCAAGGACGGTACGGATCTCCCAGGTGCGACGGCGCCCCATCTCAGTCTGGGCCGAGCGCGTATCGACCATCCTGGAGCGTACACTGTAGTCGTCAGTAATGGCGCCGGTGCGATCACAAATGATCCTCCCACGGTACTCCAGGTGAACCCGGCGAAAGCTGGCACGGTGCTGGCCTGGGGCTTGAATGATTTAGGGCAAACGAATGTACCGCCCGATTTGCATGGGGCCATCACTCATGTGGTCAGCGGTGGTTGGCACCTCGCCGCGGTCAAAGACGATTCCACAATCACAGTGTGGGGAAATAATCAAGATGGTCAGGGCAACGTTCCAACGGGCTTGACCGGCATCAGCGCCTTGGCCGCAGGTTCCTGGCACACTCTTGCACTCAAATCAGATGGGACGGTAACCGGATGGGGTGCGAACAACTCCGGGCAAATAACGATTCCTGGCGGCCTGCGCGAGGTGCGTGCGATTGCCGCAGGTTGGCAACACAGTCTCGCATTAAAGAGCGATGGCACTGTGACTGCCTGGGGGCTAAACGATTTTAGTCAAAGAACTGTCCCCACAGGTTTGTCCGGCGTGGTGGCGATCGCTGCCGGTGGCAAGGTCAGTGCCGCCCTCAAAAGCAACGGGACGGTTGTGGTCTGGGGCAACAATCAAGACGGCCAGAAGAATGTCCCCACCGGCCTTAACAATGTCATCGCCATCGACGTTGGTGATTGGCATGTGTTGGCGCTGAAAAGTGACGGCACGGTGATCGGGTGGGGTTGGAATGGTCACGGCCAAACCATGCCTCCTGCTGAGCTAAATAGCAGTATGATTGATATCTCTGCGGGTTGGGGGCATTCGATGGCATTGAAGCAGGAAGGTTCTGTTGTCGTTTGGGGAAACAACGACGAAGGCCAATGCAATGTGCCGCCGGCATTGTCCAACGTCACAAGTATCGCCGCTGGGACTGGACATTCTGCAGTATTGATTTTGGATCCATCCATTAACAAGCTGCCCACCATTTCAGCCATCGCCGATCAAACAATTGACGAGAACGGCAGCACCGGACCGCTTGAGTTCACTATTCAGGACAAGGAAACGCCAGCTGATGAGTTGGAAATCACGATTGAAACTAACAATTCCGACCTCGTTCCGCTGAGCAATATCGTGTTGCTCGGCAAAGGCTCAATCCGCTCCGTGACTATCACACCCGTGCCGCGAGCCAGTGGCATCGTGATCGTCAAATTAACGGTAACCGATTTCGACGGCGGCCAGGCACAACGGTTGTTCAAGGTGACTGTGAATCCGCGTCTCAATACCCGGCCGGCCATCAGCATGATTCCAAATCAGATTATCCTCGAAGACAGAGCGACCGATCCGATTGGCTTCTCCATCAGCGATGACGCGACCAGCGCAGACGCACTTCAAGTGGCGGTCGTCTCTTCCAATCCCGCTCTCACACCCGCTGGCAGTCTGGTGCTCAGTGGAACTGGCGCGGATCGGAGCCTCGTGATTTCACCTCCCGCGAACCAGATCGGAACCGCAACGATCTCCGTTCTCGCGCAAGATGCCGAGGGCGCAACCGCCGTCCGTTCCTTCGCCCTGGCGGTGCATGCGGCGTCCCCTCGATTGATTCGCGCGTGGGGTTGGAATTCAGATGGACAATTGAACATCCCGGCGGATTTGACAAATGTGACCGCCATCGCCGCGGGGGCTTTTCACGTATTGGCCTTGCGCAACGATTCGAGTCTTGTCTCCTGGGGCAAGCCTGCGGTAGTGCAAAGGCTGCCGGCCAATTTGCGCGAGGTCGTCTCCGTTGCTGCCGCAAATAATGCGGCAATGGCTCTCAAAATGGATGGATCGGTGGTGGCCTGGGGCGTGGGACCTGGAATTCCTCCGGCGCATACCAACGTCCCTCCTGGACTTGTCGGTGTCTCAGCCATCACCATGGGCGACTCGCACGCCGTTGCGTTGAAAAACGACGGCACCGTGATTGCCTGGGGCGACAACACCTTTCGGCAACTCGCCATTCCCGCCGGTCTGAGCAACGTAGTCGCCATCTCTGCCGGTCATCAGTTCTCCATCGCTCTCAAATCAGACGGCACCGTGACAGCATGGGGAGACAATAACGCCGGCCAAACCAATGTGCCCGCGGGGTTGACGGGTGTCATTGCGATTTCGGCAGGCGTCAATCACGCACTCGCCTTGAAGAGCGATGGCACCCTCGTCGGGTGGGGCAGCAATGCCGATGGGCAATTGAATATTCCCGCTGGTCTGACGAGCGTACTGGCCATTGCGGCTGGCGGCGTTGATTCCATGGCGCTCGACTCAAATGGAAAAGTTTGGGTTTGGGGAAATCTTTTCGGCAACGATGTGCCACCCGATCTTTTGCCAGCTCAAGCCATTGCCGCTGGGGGTGGTTATTATTGGCTCGCGCTCACGGAACCACCCGTCATCAACGAGCCGCCCACCATCACTCCGATCGCAAACCAGATAGTGCAAGAGAACGCGAGCAGCGCCTCCATTCCATTCACCATCCAAGACAAAGAAACCCCGGCGCAAAACTTGAATATCAATGTGCTCTCGTCAGATCCGGCACTGACTCCGCCCGACAGTTTTGTCGTCGCCGGTGACGGCGCAGATCGCACGCTCACCATCACTCCCGCCGCCGATCAGGCTGGGACCGCGACGATCTCGATCATCCTCACGGACGAAAAAGGAGCTACGGCGCAGAGCTCCTTCGCGCTCACCGTTCATTCGGTAGCGCCTCGGACGCTGGTCGCCTGGGGAAGCAGCACGTTGAACAAAACAGCCATACCGGCCGGACTAAACGCCGTTACCGATTTTGCTTCGGGTTACTACCACACGCTCGCTTTAAAAAACGATGGCACGCTTGTCGGCTGGGGTTTTGGCTCCGCGGTGCCTGCCGGCCTGAACAACGTCGTGGCCATTGCGCCAGGCGTTTCCCACAACGTGGCGCTCAAGAGCGATGGAAAAGTCATCCAGTGGAACAACCAAACCCCAACCGAACTCGACCTGACCGGTGTCGCCGGAATCGCCGCCGGCAACGGATTCATGGTTGCGCTCAAACAAGACGGCACGGCCGAGATGCGCGGAAGCCGTTCACTCCAGCGCAAAGGCATCGAAGGACTCGTAGCTGTCTCCATTCGCAACTTTACCACTTACCTGTTGAAGCATGACGGCTCGGTCGGCGCCTGGACCGACGAAGGTTTTGTTCCTGTTGAAGGAGTGAACGGCGTGGTGGCGATTGCCGCGGCCGAGACTTTCGGGCTGGGGTTGAAAGCGGATGGAACTATCGCAGCCTGGGGCCAAATGTTTGCCGGTGGAAATTGGGGACCGGCCTTCGTGCCGGCGGGCGTTAAGGACGTGATCGCCATCACCGCCGGCAGCCGCCACGCGCTCGCGTTAATGCGTGACGGCACTGTGGTCGCTTGGGGATCCGAAACTGCGGGGGAAACGATGGTGCCTGCGGGCCTCGCAGGTGTGAAAGCCATCGCGGCTGGCGATGCGTTCAGCGTCGCCGCGTTGCCCGGGCCCGATCTGCGTCGTCCCATTCCCAATTTCACTTCGCCGAATCCCGTCGCGCCCGGCGCGGTGGTGGCCTTCGACGCCTCGACCAGCACGCATGACAACCCGCAACGCCGCATCGTGCGTTACGAATGGGATTTTGAGTACGATGGCGTCACGTTCGATGTCATGGCGCAATTCGATCAGCCCACCGGCGCCAGTCACACCTTTGCACGGTTCGGAGTCTTCACCGTCGCTCTGCGCGTCACCGACGACAGTGATCCGCCAATTCAGGCATTGAGCGCGCGGGTCATTCAGGTGAATCAGGGCAACCATGCACCGGTGGCGAACCCCGGCGGACCCTATTTATTAGCCGCGGAACGTCCGCTCACGCTCGATGGCTCGGCGTCATTCGACCCGGACAGCGGCTTCGGAGATTTCGTGGCCGCGTATGAATGGGATCTGAACGGCGACGGTTCGTTCGACGACGCATTGGGTGTGCAACCAACTCTCCCCTGGCTCCAGTTGGTGGCGTTGGGGCTCGGTCAGGACGGCCATTACACCGTTCGCTTGCGCGTTCGAGACACGCTTGCGGTCACCAGTTCGATCGTCGAAACGCCGCTCCGCATCGTCACACCACCCGGCAACGTGGTCATCGAGCCGCGCCGGTTGATTCTCACGCAAGGTCAAACCGCGCAGTTTACCGTCAACCCGACCGGCGCCGCGCCCTTCGAGTTTCAGTGGTTCCGAGGCGAAAACGAATTGCCCGGCCAAACCAGTCCGACGCTCGTTCTGCAAAACGCGCAATTGAATGACGCCGGCCTTTATCGCGTGACCGTGAAAAATCTGGTGGAAACGGTCCCGAGCCAACCAGCCGAGCTCATTGTCGAGGAACAGCCGCGCGATCCGCAACTCCATTGGATCCAAACTGGCGGCGGGTCGGGCGAGGATCTTTTTGGGATCGACTGTCTCGCGCCCACGCCATCGGGAAATTATTTCGTCGCCGGCCAATTCCGGAATAGCGCGCAATTTGGTGCGATCACTTTGCAAAGCGCCGGAGGTTTGGATGTGTTCTACGGCGAACTCAGTGCCGATGGGCGTTGGCTTTGGGTAAAACGAATTGGCAGCGCTGGCGACGATGTGGAAGTGAAAACCGGCGCGGATCTTCAGGGCAACCTCTACCTGTCTGGAACTTTCAGCGATTCAATCCAACTGGGCGATCGCACTCTGACCAGCCGCGGCTCGACCGATGGTTTTCTGGCCAAGTTCACCCCGCAAGGCGAGGTCGCGTGGATTTGGCATAATGGCGGCGCGCTTGAGGATGGCGGCTTCCCATTCACGATCGGTTCAGATGGCAAGGTCTTTATTTGGGGCAGCCAATTCGGAACCGTGCAGTACGGATCCTTCTCGCTCACGAGCAACGGCGCATCGGACTGCGTTATCGGCTGTCTCGATGCCAACGGCCAATTCCTCTGGGTCAGAAATCTCGGATCGGTGCGGGATGAATTTGGTTTTGGCATCGCCGGCGGGCCGGAAGAACGCATCACCGTTACCGGCTCATTCGCCATCTCGACCCGATTCGAAAATCAATTCCTCTCGAGTGCCGGCGGTCAGGACAGTTTTGTCGCGCAGTTTGATCTTGAGGGAAAACTTCTTTGGATCCGCAGTTTGGGAGGAACGGCGGATGATTCCGCCGGCATTGCAGCCGTCACTCCAACCGGCGATGTGTTTGTCGCGGGCGGGTTTTCTTCATCGATCAATTTGGGATCCGAGTCTTTTTTGGAAGCGGTGGCGGATGGTTCGGCTCGGATTTATCTGGCTCGCCTGAGCGCCCAGGGCGATTGGCTTTGGGCTCGCTCCTTCGGGGAAAGCGGCGGCATCGTGATCAACCATATTGCTGTCAATGCGGGAGGATATGTTCACCTGACGGGTAATCTGAGCGGGCAGGTCAAATTTGGCGAAACAGCTTTCATCAGTCGCGGCGATTCCGATGCCTGGATCGCGAAGATCAGTCCGTGGGGCAATTTCCATTGGGCGCGACAACTCGGCGGTGCAGGACGCGATCGTGGCGCGTCGGTGGCTCTCGATTCGTCCGGCGGAATTTTGGCTGGCGGCCGTTTCACGGGAAACGTCGATTTCTCCGGAACACCTCTGAGCAGCGCCGGCGAATCGGATGTTTTTATTCTGCGGTTGACCAACCAACAACTTGATCGCCCAACCATCACCGAACATCCCAGGAGTCAGACCGTGAATGAGGGCGAAACTGTCGAGTTGACGGTCACTGCGACCGGGACCGAACCGTTCACTTACAAATGGTTCAAAGGTGAAGCGCCGATCTCGAATGTGGACGGTCCGAAACTGGTGCTGCAAAACGTGCAGCTCACCGACGCGGGATCGTATCGTGTCGAAGTGCGCAACGCGGTGGACTTCGCGCTCAGCGAGCCTGTCGTGCTGACGGTGCGTGAACCGATCTGCACGCCCATTCCGGAAGGATTGATTGCCTGGTGGGCAGGGGAGGGGAATGCGAATGATTTCGTTGGAACCAACCACGGAAGGTTGCAAGCGGGCGCAGTCTTTACCGGCGCAAGAGTCGGACAAGGATTTGCACTGAATGGCATCTCGGGAGGAATCGAACTCGATAACTCCGCATCACTGGATTTTGATCAGACTAGCAGCTTCACGATAGGGGCGTGGGTCAACACCCGGGGGCCAACTGCGGCAACGATTGACGCTCAAATCATCGTTATTCTTAACTATCGCGGTACGCCCACCATGCAGGGATTCGAAATCGACGAATCGAAAGGTGCATTGGATGGCCGCCTGGTCTTTAGGATGCGAGACGCCAATGACAACGAAGCCGTCGTCGTCTCTCCGTCCCAATTGAGCAGAGATGTCTTTCATTATGTCGTGGCCACTCGCAGGGTTGCTGGCGGAAATAAAACTTTGTCCCTTTACATCGATGGACAGCTTGTCGCGGAGGCAGCGGATACGACTGTGGCAGCATTAAGTTCCAACACCGCAGATTTCATTGGACGCGCAGCGGCTGCGAATGGGGCAGAGTTCAACACGTTTAACGGAAGCATCGACGAAGTCACCATCTTCAATCGCGCGCTTAGCGCCGAAGAAATTCAGGCGATTTACAACGCGGGCAGCGCCGGCTTTTGCAAACCCCCACCGC
>JBFMDG010000081.1:0-7446 GCA_040754135.1 Verrucomicrobiota bacterium | reverse complement strand
CGGTCATTACGCGCCATCCGTTTGATGTCATTCTGGCGCCCAATGCGGTCCGCGGGCTGTCGGTGGAAGCCACGGGCGAAGGGACGCTCACTTACCAATGGTTCAAGGGAGAGGATCCGATTCCTGGTGCCGACAAATCCTTCATTGAAATCACTGGCTCGACGGAAACAGCGGGAGTTTACCGAGTGCGCGTCAGCAATGCCGGTGGCGGCATTTTCAGCAACCCGGTCACGGTCCGACTGATGAACCTGCCGGTGATCACCGAACATCCCAAGAGCCAGGAGGTGCCGGAAGGGGCATCGCTCACGTTGAGTGTGACCGCCATCGGGGAAGAGCTCACCTACCAATGGTATAACGGATTCCAGATTCTGATCGGCGAGCGCGGGCCGACGCTGACGCTGAACCCGGCGGTGTTCGGAACTTTTTATGTTTGGGTGCGCAATCCGGCTGGCGAGGAGCGAAGCGAAGTGGCGGTGGTATCGCTGCTTTTGAAGCCGCGGATTACCGAACATCCCAGGAGCCAGACGGTAGACGTGGGTGAGACGGTGGAGTTGACCGTCACTGCGACCGGGACCGAACCCTTCACTTACAAATGGTTCAAGGACGAAGCGCCGATCTCGAATGTGGACGGTCCGAAACTGGTGCTGCAAAACGTGCAGCTCACCGACGCGGGATCGTATCGCGTCGAAGTGCACAACGCAGTGGACTTCGCGACCAGCGAATCGGCAGTGCTGACGGTGCGTGAACCGGTTTGCACGCCCATTCCGGAAGGATTGATTGCGTGGTGGGCAGGGGAGGGGAATGCAGAAGATCGAAACGGACGCAACCACGGTAATCTCCGCAATGGCACATCATTCGCGGCTGGAAAAGTTGGCCAAGCTTTCAATCTTGATGGAATCGACGATGACATCATAGTTCCAAACAGCATTATCCTAAACCCCCGTGAACAAATTACGATCTCGGCTTGGTATCGGCCGATTTCCTTTCGTGGGACTGGGAACAATCCAATAATCGAGAAAGAGTTCAGCTCGTTTTCTGAGCCGTTCTATCAGTACCAACTGGGGGTGCGAGGGGATCAATACCCAGACCCAAGCCCATTCGGCCTGTTCACGTTCAGCCTAGCGTTGGATGGAAAGCTAACTTGGTTGACTGCGGGCGAGGATGGTCACGGTTGGATTCCCGGGAAATGGTATTTCATCGTAGGAACGTACGACGGCTCCACAGCGAAGCTCTACGTCAATGGCGAGCTCGGATCATCGAAACCAGCGGCGGGCATGATGACAGACTACGGACGCGACCTTATTATCGGAGGATTCTATAGCTTTCCGAACTCTGCAAAGACGCCAGGTTTGATCGACGAAGTCACCATCTTCAATCGCGCGCTTAGCGCCGAAGAAATTCAGGCGATTTACAACGCGGGCAGCGCCGGCTTTTGCAAACCCCCACCGCCGGTCATTACGCGCCATCCGTTTGATGTCATTCTGGCGCCCAATGCGGTCCGCGGGCTGTCGGTGGAAGCCACGGGCGAAGGGACGCTCACTTACCAATGGTTCAAGGGAGAGGATCCGATTCCTGGCGCCGACAAATCCTTCGTTGAAATTACTGGCTCGACGGAAACAGCGGGAGTTTACCGAGTGCGCGTCAGCAATGCCGGTGGCGGCATTTTCAGCAACCCGGCCACGGTCCGACTGATGAACCTGCCGGTGATCACCGAACATCCCAAGAGCCAGGAGGTGCCGGAAGGGGCATCGCTCACGTTGAGTGTGACCGCCATTGGGGAAGAACTCACCTACCAATGGTATAACGGATTCCAGATGCTCATTGGCGAGCGCGGGCCGACGCTGACGTTGAACCCGGCGGTGTTCGGGACTTTTTACGTTTGGGTGCGTAATCCGGCTGGCGAGGAGCGAAGCGAAGTGGCGGTGGTATCGCTGCTTTTGAAGCCGCGGATTACCGAACATCCCAGGAGCCAGACGGTAGAAGTTGGTGAGACGGTGGAGTTGACCGTCACTGCGACCGGGACCGAACCCTTGACTTACAAATGGTTCAAAGGTGAAGCGCCGATCTCGAATGTGGACGGTCCGAAACTGGTGCTGCAAAACGTGCAGCTCACCGACGCGGGATCGTATCGCGTCGAAGTGCGCAACGCAGTGGACTTCGCGCTCAGCGAATCGGCAGTGCTGACGGTGCGTGAACCGGTTTGCACGCCCATTCCGGAAGGATTGATTGCGTGGTGGGCAGGGGAGGGGAATGCGAATGATCTTTTAGCGAAAAATAATGGAGTTCTTGATGGGGAAGTCGATTTTGCCACCGGGAAATCCGGGGTCGCCTTTAAGCTCGACGGGTTCGATGATAGTATCGAGATTCCCGATAGCGCCACACTGAACCCCGGGAGCTCTTCGTTGACGGTTGGTGCTTGGGTGGCCACCACAAGCCTCAACGGAATGATCTTCAGCAAGTATGAATGTGGAGGCGACTGTTCCGCCGCCCAAGTGTATTCGTATTTCGCATTGCGCATTCAAAATGGAAAACTTACTGGATTCCTGAGATCCACGGCGAACGATGCTCAGGAACTTAGTGGGAAAGCGTTTGTTTCCGATGGCAGATTCCATCACGTAATGCTGGTGCGAAACCAGGAAAGCGCCACCATGGATATCTTCGTCAACGGGGTATTGGATGCTTCGGTGTTGCTCACCGCGACCG
This sequence comes from Verrucomicrobiota bacterium, assembly GCA_040754135.1. Taxonomy (GTDB): domain Bacteria; phylum Verrucomicrobiota; class Verrucomicrobiia; order Limisphaerales; family SIBE01; genus JBFMDG01. Next base: position 4,743 of record JBFMDG010000081.1, on the reverse strand, counting down.
GCCCCTTGCAAAACGACGATGGCGAACCAGACCCGTTGGTAATTGGAGCCGAATACCTGCCCTCACAGCGTACAAAAACTCTCCATTTCAAAGGCATGATCGATGAAGTGCTGTTATTCCATCGCGCCCTCAGCGCCGAAGAGATTCAGGCGATTTACAACGCGGGCAGTGCGGGCCTGTGCCAAGTAATTAAGCCAACAATCCTGCAGCATCCGCAAAACACGATTGCATTCGCCGGAGGCAGCGTGAAACTCAGTGTCATCGCCGCCGGGACCGAACCTTTGTCCTACCAATGGTTCAAAGGCCCAGATCCGATTGAGAACGAGACGAGTTCATCGTTGGTAATTCCTAAAGTCACCGCGGCGGATGCGGGCGAATATCGCGTGACGGTGTCCAACTCCTCGGGCTCCATCCCCAGCCAGCCCGCTTTGCTCACCGTCCGCGTCTTGAATGTGTCGGTGCAACTCAACGCCGACCGGCTCGTGCTGGAATTTCCCGCCGCCGATGGATTGCGGTTCCAATTGCAATCGAGCGCGACACTCGATCCCGATTCGTGGCAGCCTGTCGGCGAACCGATCCTCGCCAATGCCGCCACGCACCGTCTCGAATTAGCGATCGATCCGGAAAAGCCGCAGCATTTTTATCGGCTCGTGCTTCTCGAGTGAACCGGATCCCGGCGCGCGACTTTCATTCGTGCTCCGGTTCGAAGTCGGGATGTTTGCCCCGAGGGTGTCGGGACATTCATCCGGGACGTATGACTCTCACGCGGCCAACGCGCTTCTGGTTACGGTCCGTTCATGCGACATTTGCCAGCCAGCCCGTTGTTCTCACCCGCCGCAATTCAACGGAACCGACCCGCTCTGCTGAGGAGATTCCATCTGGCGCCAATCACTTTCGCGTTGCTGCTGATGAGCGGAGAATGGCAGCGCGCCTCGGCTGATCTCGCGAAGCACGGCCTCGACACGGAGGCGGCGGCCCGACCAAACGCGGCCCGGAAAACGGACGAGATGGCCGCGCCCCTAAAACTTGCGGCAGTGAAAACCTGGAACGGAGGTGTTGGCGATTGGTTTCTCGCGAGCAACTGGACCCCTTCCGGCGTACCGGCTTCCGATGACGTCATCCAGTTGCATAGCGGGACGCTTGTGCCGTCGCAACCGGTGGTTCACAACGGGGAATTCCTTTGGACCGGCGGCGTGCTTCGCGGCAGCGTGACGATCGGGCCCAACGGTGGTTTGACCCTGGCCAATATTGAAAACCGGAAGGAATTGCGCGGCAGCCTGACCAATGCCGGAACCATTCGATTCATGGCGGGCGATCTCTATTTGAACGGAATCAGCGGCTCGGGAAAACTGATCAACCTGCCCGAAGGCACAGTTGATTTTCAGACCGACAATTCTTTCATCACCCGCTCGGGAACTTATGCCTCTGAAACCTTTCTCAACCAGGGAACGGTGTTGAAGACAGGAGGGGTCGGCGAAACGTCGATCAACGCGGCGCTCACCAATGACGGAACGCTCGAAGTGCGGCGCGGCACCATCAGTCTGAACCAGGACGGAAGTAGCGACGGCAAATTGCTGGCGAGCGCTGGGGCAACTCTGGTGATCAACGACAATTTCATCGTGGGAACAGACGGTCTGATCTCCGGTGACGGAATGCACCTTTTGAAGAGCGGCACGCTGACTTTGCGCGGGAGGATTGCGAGTTCGAATCTGATTTTGGCGGGAGGCATTCTCTCCGGCACGAGTGGCTCGATCGAAGGATTGGTCATGTGGTCTGGAACCCGGCTATCCGGATCGTTAACGCTGGCGAGCAAAAGCATCCTGACTTTGGTGGATGCCAATCGGAAAGATTTGCATGGCAGCCTGACCAATGCGGGAACGATTCGGCTCACGGCGGGGGATCTCTATTTGAATGGAATCAGCGGCTCGGGAAAATTGATCAACCTGCCCGAAGGCACAGTTGATTTTCAGACGGACAATTCTTTCATCACCCGCTCGGGAACTTATGCGACGGAAACATTTCTCAATCAGGGAACGGTGTTGAAGACAGGCGGGGTCGGTGAAACGTCGATCAACGCTGCGCTCACCAACGACGGAGCGCTCGAAGTGCGGCGCGGCGCCATCAGTCTGAATCAAGACGGAAGTAGCGATGGCAAATTGCTGGCGAGCGCTGGGGCAACCCTGGTGATCAACGACAATTTCATCGTGGGAACAGACGGTCTGATCTCCGGTGACGGAATGCACCTTTTGAAGAGCGGCACGCTGACTTTGCGCGGGCGGATTGCGAGTTCGAACCTGGTTTTGGCGGGAGGCATTCTCTCCGGCACGAGTGGCTCGATCGAAGGATTGGTCATGTGGTCTGGAACCCGGCTATCCGGATCGTTAACGCTGGCGAGCAAAAGCATCCTGACTTTGGTGGATGCCAATCGGAAAGATTTGCATGGCAGCCTGACCAATGCGGGAACGATTCGGCTCACGGCGGGGGATCTCTATTTGAATGGAATCAGCGGCTCGGGAAAATTGATCAACCTGCCCGAAGGTGTTGTGGACTTTCGATCCGACAGTGCCATCACCCGCTCGGGAACTTATGCCTCTGAAACGTTTCTCAATCACGGTCTCACTGTGAAATCTGGCGGAGAAGGCACGGCCAGCATCGATGTGTCATTCACAAATTCCGGAAACCTGCAGGTCAACCGCGGCACGCTTGCTCTGACGGACGGTGGCAATGGCAGCGGGCAATTTCTGGCCGGCCCTGGCGCCACGCTGCTCGTTAACCAGAGCTACATCCTCGAAGCCGATGGACTATTTGCCGGGGAAGGCACACACACACTGAGGAGCGGCACGTTCACACTCAGAGGCACGATGGCCAGTTCCAATTTGCTCCTCGAATCGGGAATCATCTCCGGATCGAACGGCGCGTTGAATGGCGCCATCACCTGGATCGGAACCCGTCTGAACGGCACGATCACTCTGGGCCAGTCGAGTGTGCTCACGTTGTCCGGACCCGAACGCAAAGATCTGCATGGCACGCTGGCCAACGCCGGAACGATCGATTTCAACTCCGGCAATTTGTATCTCAACGGCATCAGCGGGGCGGGAAAACTGGTGAATCTCCCCGGGGCATCTGTGCATTTGAAATCCGATGTTTCGATTACCCGTTCCGGCACTTACGCCTCCGAAAGTTTTCAAAATCAAGGAACCGTCATCAAGTCGGACGGGGAAGGCATCGCGATCGTCAGTGTGCCTTTCACAGGCAGCGGCGGCGTGGAAGTCTTGCGCGGCACGGTGCGGTTCACCGGTTCGAGCTTCAGCATGGGCAGCGGCCATTGGGCTTGCGGCATCCGCAGCGCCACCGATTTCGGCCGGGTAAGCTTTGCTGGCAGGGTCACGTTCCAGGGCAACTTTGTGGCCCGGTTGCTCGACGATTACGAGCCGGTCGAAGGAACTGTTTTTCCGCTGATCAGTTATAGCACGCATTTGAGTGCCTTCGCACAGACAACCCTGCCTGCGGGCTACAATTGGCAAACAAACTACGCCGCAACGCAGTTGGAGTTGAAGGTGACCGGACTGACCCTGCCGGTGATCCAACGCGATCCCGTTTCAATGGCGCTATTCACTGGGCAAACGGCGCGTTTTGAAGTGCAAGCAGCGGGCGCGGCCTTGTCCTATCAATGGTTCAAAGGAATCGAGCTGCTGGTCCAATCCACTGATCGCTCGCTCGTCATTCCCAACATCACCGCCGCCGATGCCGGCGAATATCGCGTTACGGTCTCTAATTCCGCGGGCTCTGTTTCGAGCCAGCCGGCGTTGCTCACGCTGCGGGTTTTGAATGTGGCTGTGCAGCGCAGCGCCGATCAGCTCGTGTTGGAATTCCCCGCGGCCGATGGGTTGCGGTTCCAATTGCAATCGAGCGCCGCCCTTGAACCGGATTCCTGGAGGAATGTGGGAGAAGCCATGGTCGCCTCGGGCCCATTGCATCGCGTTGAATTTCCAATTGCCCCTGCGTTCCCGCAGCAGTTCTACCGCGTCGTCCTTCAAAATTGAACCCGGGATGAATTCCGCCGAGTCGAGTTGCCGGCCGCCAAGAATTCCGTAGCAGCCTGACGTGAGTCGGCTCAAATATTTTCTGCGCGCAAGCCATCCGATTAACCGCGCGCATTCCCACGCAAACAACGGCGCTGGCTTTCAGTTCGATCGGGCAAGCGCGTCGCCGATGGTAAAAGTCGCATCGACCAGAAACAAATGATCGAACTCACATTCGATGCAACGGCCATTAAGAATTCCGTAGCAGCCTGACGTGAGTCGGCTCAAATATTTTCTGCGCGCAAGCTGTGGCCAGGCCCTATGCGCACGCCCACGCGTCAAAGGCTCTTTCGCGAGTTGAGATCCGGTGAACGCGCCGCGGATGGTTCAGAGTGCTTCGACCAAAGAAAAGTGATCGAACTCACATTCGATGCTACGGCCATTAAGGATTCCCCGTAGCAGCCTGACGTGAGTCGGCTCAAATATTTTCTGCGCGCAAGCCGCGCCCAGGCCCAATGCGGGTGCCCTCGCGCCCAAGGTTCTTTCGCGATTTGAGATCCGGTGAACGCTCCGCGGATGGTCAATCCCGTCTCGACCAGATAAAAATGATCGAACTCACATTCGATGCTACGAATTCTGAACGCAGCGCAGTTCCACCATTTAACCATTTAACCATTTAACCCATTTAACCATTTAACCATTTAACCATTTAACCCATTTA
>JBFMDG010000080.1:0-15838 GCA_040754135.1 Verrucomicrobiota bacterium | reverse complement strand
AAAACGCACTGCCGAACAGATTAATCAACTCCAGGAAACCAGCGCGCTGGTCGCGGTCAGCGAAAAAGAAATTCTCGACAGCCTGAGTGCGGAGGACAAAGCGCGCCACAAATCCGCACTGGAAGCGCTGGGCAAATTTCCTAAACCAACGCCGCTGCCCATGAGCCTGGCTTTGCAAAATTCCCGCACCAATCTGCCTCGAGCGCACGTGCTCGTTCGCGGCGATTACAACCGTCCGCGCGAGGAGGTCTGGGCCGCCTTGCCAAAAGTTCTGGCATCTGTGCCGTTGGCTTCGTTTGCAAGATCAACGGCCGAATCCACTGGCCAAAAACGGACGCCTCGGGCCGAACTGGCGGAATGGATGGTCAGTCCCAAAAATCCCCTCACGGCGCGCGTCATCGTCAACCGCCTTTGGCAGCATCATTTCGGTCGCGGCCTGGTCGCATCCCCGGGCGATTTCGGCACGCAAGGCCGGGCGCCGACACATCCGGAAATGCTCGATTGGCTGGCGAGCGAATTGGTGGCGCAGCACTGGAGCCTGAAACAGATGCATCGGCTGCTCATGCAATCTTCGGTTTATCAGCAATCGGGCCGGGCCTCCGAGACGGCGTTGCGCCGCGACCCTGAGAACCGGCTGTTCTCGAGGCGCGAACGCGTGCGACTGGAAGGGGAAGTCATTTGGGACAGCCTCCTGGCCATCAGCGGCCGATTGAATCGAACCATGCATGGTCCCGGTGTTTTTCCACCGATTCCCGAGGAGCTCTTTCAAGGGGCGCGCGGGTGGACCGCGAGCACGCGACCCGCGGATCATCATCGCCGCAGCATTTACATTTTTGCGCGACGCAATCTTCGCTTCCCTTTTCTTGAAGTCTTCGACGCGCCGGACAGCAATTTGAGTTGTCCGGAGCGGCTGCGGAGCACCTCGGCGCCGCAAGCGTTGACGTTGCTCAATGCCGAGGAGGTCATGTCGGCGAGCCGGTCCACGGCCGATCGGTTGCTCGGCCAATCACCGCCGGAGCAAGTGATTTTGGCTTACCGGCTGATTCTGGGACGGCCGCCCACCGAAACCGAGGAAAGACGCGCGCGCGCATTTCTGAAATCGGCTCCATTGAGCGAGCTGTGCCGGGCGCTGTTCAATCTGAATGCGTTTTCGTACGTCGAGTGATCGAGACGTTCGCATTTGGAATCGCCGCGGCACGACCCATAACCACAAAAATGAAAATTCGCGCGGTCACCTTTGATGTCGGTGGCACATTGATCGATCCCTGGCCATCGGTCGGTCATGTCTATGCGGAGGTTGCCCGGACGCACGGTTTTCCTGCGCCATCGGCGGAGATTCTCGACCGGCAGTTTGCTTCGGCCTGGAAGCATCGCGCCGGCTTTCGCTACACGAAGGACGATTGGGCGCGCGTGGTTTATGCGAGCTTTGCCGGGAGCGCGGCCGATGCGGAATCGCCTGCGGCCAAGGTTGGTTTTTTTGAGGCGCTATATGCGCGGTTCACGCAGCCGGACGTGTGGCGGATTTACACGGATGTGCTGCCCACATTGACTGCTTTGCGGGCGGCAGGATTGCGCCTCGGAATCATTTCCAATTGGGACGAGCGATTGAAACCGTTGCTGCAAGTCCTCCATCTGTCTGAGTATTTCCATTCCATGGTGATCTCGAATGACCTCGGCGCGACCAAGCCCGATCGCCGTATTTTTGATGCGGCTGCGGCGCAACTGGCTGAAGCGCCCGATTGCATTCTGCATGTGGGAGATAGTCCGACCGAGGATGTGGCGGGAGCAAAGGCGGCCGGATTCAATGCGGCATGGTTGGACCGGGCGGACAATTCTCCTCAGCCCGATCGTATTCATTCGCTGCAGGAACTGATTCCAGGATGGGTTGCAGTTTGAATCTCGCGCTTCTCAATAAGCGCCGATAACGGCAGGGGTCGCGCCATCTTATACCTTGCCGACTGCATTGACGCTGGCGCGGCTCTCTCATTAGATTCTCTCAATCTAGAAGGCTGTTGGAAAAGAAACAGCCAACCAGGCAACCGGGCGGGCCAGAGGCGAGTGACCTCGATCCAGCGATGCGGTTGCCGAATTGAAATGAACATTGGCTTGCGATTTTTTGGCTCCTCCCTCGGCAGGAAGTACATCATGGCCATCTCCGGCGTGGTGCTCTTCGCCTTTGTGGTCGCCCATCTCATTGGAAATCTTCAGATTTTTCTCGGTCCCGATCAGATCAATGCCTACGGCCACTTTTTGCAGTCGCAACCGGAAATCCTCTGGCTGGCGCGGACCGGTTTGCTGGCGATGGTTCTCCTGCACATCTGGGCGGCGGTGAAGTTGTCGATCGAGAATCGTCGCGCGAGAACCATTCCTTACGAGCAGAACCAACTGGTCGCAGCCAGCTATGCCTCGCGCACGATGCTGATGAGCGGCCTGATCATCGCCGCTTTTATCGTTTATCATCTGCTCCATTTCACCGTGCTTGCGAAAGCGATCAATCTGACCGGGCACGATTTTGCGGCCTTGCATGATGCCAAAGGCCGCCACGACGTTTACCGCATGATGGTGCTCGGCTTTCAACAGCCGATCGTTTCGATCTTTTACGTGATCGCGATGGGTTTGTTGTCGCTGCATCTCAGTCATGGCGCCGGCGCCATGTTCCAATCGCTCGGGCTGAAGAATCGCGTCTTTGGGCCGGTCATTGATCGGGCGGCGCGTCTTGCGGCCTGGCTGATTTTTTTCGGTTACATTTCGATTCCGTTGGCCGTGCTCCTGGGCCTCGTGAAAACGCAACCATGATTCTCGACGCCAAAACCCCTTCCGGCCCGCTCGAACGCAAGTGGGAGAAACATCAGCTCGATCTGAAGCTGGTGAACCCGGCCAACAAACGCAAATTCGATGTCCTCGTTGTCGGCAGCGGTTTGGCCGGCGCTTCCGCCGCCGCTTCGCTCGCGGAACTCGGCTATAACGTGAAGTGTTTCTGTTTTCAGGACAGCCCGCGCCGCGCCCACAGCATCGCCGCCCAGGGCGGCATCAACGCCGCCAAGAATTATCAAAACGACGGCGACAGTATTTACCGGCTTTTCTACGACACAATTAAGGGCGGTGATTTCCGCGCGCGCGAAGCGAATGTTTACCGGCTGGCGCAGGTCAGTGTGAACATTATCGACCAATGCGTCGCGCAGGGAGTGCCTTTCGCGAGGGAATATGGCGGACTCCTGGCCAATCGTTCCTTTGGCGGCGCGCAGGTCTCGCGCACGTTTTACGCCCGCGGTCAGACCGGACAACAATTGCTCCTCGGCGCGTATCAAGCCCTCTGCCGCCAAATCGGCCTCGGCAAAGTCAAAATGTTCCCGCGCACGGAAATGCTCGATCTCGTGCTCATCGATGGCCATGCCAAAGGCATCGTGGTGCGGAATCTGATCACGGGGGAAATCACTTCGCACGCCGGGGATGCCGTAGTTCTGGCCACCGGCGGCTATGGCAATGCGTTTTATCTCTCCACGAACGCGCGCGGCTGCAACGTGACCGCCATCTGGCGCGCTTACAAGCGCGGCGCCGCTTTTGCCAATCCTTGCTACACGCAAATTCATCCCACCTGCATTCCGGTCAGCGGCGAACATCAATCGAAACTCACCCTCATGTCGGAATCGCTGCGCAACGACGGCCGAGTTTGGGTGCCGAAAACAGCCGGAGACAAACGTCCGCCGCAACAGATTCCCGAGGGCGATCGCGATTATTACCTCGAACGGAAATATCCCAGTTACGGCAATCTGGCGCCACGCGACATCGCTTCCCGCGCGGCCAAGGAAGTGTGCGACGAAAGGCGCGGCGTCGGGCCGGGCGGCCTAGGAGTTTACCTCGATTTTTCGGACGCCATCAAACGGCTCGGACTCGACACGATTCAGGAACGATACGGCAATCTCTTCGATATGTACCGCACGATCACGGGGGAGAATGCCTACGAAACGCCGATGCGCATTTATCCAGCCGTGCATTACACGATGGGCGGCTTGTGGGTGGATTACAATCTCATGAGCACCATTCCGGGTTTGTTCGTTTTGGGCGAAGCCAACTTTTCCGATCACGGCGCCAATCGGCTCGGCGCCAGCGCGCTCATGCAGGGTTTGGCAGATGGCTATTTCATTCTGCCGTACACCATCGGGCATTACTTTGCTTCGACGAAACATGCGAAACCTTCGACCAGCCACGCCGAATTCAAACGCATCGAAGCCGAAGTTGCCGCGCTCACCAAACGATTGCTGGACATTAAAGGTAAGCGGACGGTGACCTCGCTGCACCGCGAGTTGGGCACGATCCTCTGGGACAAATGCGGCATGGCCCGTAATGAAGCCGGGTTGAAGCAAGCCCTCGAGTCCATTCCGGTGCTGCGTGAAGAATTCTGGAAGAACATCAACGTCACCGGTGAAAACGGTGAATTGAACCAGTCGCTTGAATACGCCGGGCGCGTGGCCGATTTCATGGAGTTCGGGGAATTGCTCTGCCTCGATGCCCTGATGCGCCGCGAATCGTGCGGCGGCCATTTTCGCGAGGAATTTCAGACCGAAGATGGTGAGGCCAAGCGGGACGATGCTAATTTTTCTTTCGTGGCGGCCTGGGAATATCAAGGACCCGGCAAAGCCCCCAAGCTCCATAAAGAGCCGCTCGTTTACGAAGAGGTCAAGATGAGCCAGCGCAGTTACAAATAGCCCGGCACCCGCATGCAAACTGAATTCAACACCGTGACAGAAGCGCCACCGGACGCGCCCGTATGAACCTGACTCTCAAAATCTGGCGCCAGAAAAACGGGCAGACGCCCGGCCGCTTCGAAACTTACGAAGCGCGCCATGTCATTCCCGACATGTCATTCCTGGAAATGCTCGACGTGGTGAATGAAGATCTGATCGCGCGCGGTCAGGATCCCATTGCCTTCGATTCGGATTGTCGCGAAGGCATCTGCGGCATGTGTTCGCTGGTCATTAACGGCATTCCGCATGGCGGCCATCGCGGCACCGCCACCTGTCAATTGCACATGCGCCATTTCAAGGATGGCGATGTGATCACGATCGAGCCATGGCGGGCGCGCGCCTTCCCCGTGATTAAGGACCTGGTGGTGGATCGGACCGCGTTCGATCGGATCATGCAGGCAGGCGGATTTGTTTCTGTTTCAACGGGCGGCGCGCCCGATGGAAATGCCATTCCCATCGCGAAGGAGCATCAGGAATTGGCCATGGACGCGGCGGCGTGCATTGGCTGCGGGGCCTGTGTGGCCGCATGCAAGAATGCATCTGCAATGTTGTTTGTCGCGGCAAAGGTTTCGCACCTGTCCCTTTTGCCTCAGGGCAAGGTGGAAAAAGACCAGCGCGCCATCAGCATGGTTAACGCAATGGATCGCGAGGGATTCGGCGCCTGCACAGTCACCGGTTCGTGTGAAGCCGTTTGTCCCAAGGAAATCAGCCTCGAGTTTATTGGCCGAATGAACCGAGATTTTCTGCTCGCCACTCTCAAAGGCAAGTAAACCCAACCCGGTTCGGAATCCCGCCTTCAGGCATTTTACGCGGCTGCACAGTGCCCATCGCGGAGGGTGTGATGATACTCATGCTGAAGCGGGGACTCCTTGCGTGCGGACGAACAGCCTGAGGTTCGACATCTTGCAATCACACCTTTGTCGAACACCTTTGTCGAACACCTTTGTCGAAAACTTCGTCGCGAACTTTGTCGATCGATATTTTCTTCGACAAAGTTTTCGACAAGGTTTTCGACAAGGGAATGACAGGTACCGAGACGTCGGCGAGATGCCTTTCAGAACAGCCGATCCCGTTTCTTCAGTGTCGTGCTCGCATGCCTTTTCACAGCGCCACTTTCGGCGCGTCCTCGTAAGCCGAACCGATGCGGCATAACTGATCGAGCGTTTCGGCAAACATTTCGAAGAGCTGTTTCAGCCGCTCGATGTCTTTGATAACCCCAACCACATGAAAACAGAGTTCGTCGGTTCCCGGAGGAAAATCGGGGCCAAAAAAGCCTTCGTCATCCTTGACGGTTAGATGAATTTGCGGTTGAGCACCGATCAATTCCCTCAGACGCGAACTCTCGAACAGCGAACGCACCCGGTTTTCATGCGTTCCCTTGATGATGAAGTCCCGATCGAAATCGGCATCGCCCACGGAGATGTCCTGCATGCCGAGGAATTTGGCGATGCCACTGAAAAAACCGCGGCGATAAATCGTGAACCGAAATCCGTCGGGATTGACGAAGGGAGCCCGCATCCGCGTGTAAACGATCGTCACTTTGCCTGTGGAAACGGCAAAGGTATCGAGCGTGATGGTCCAGTCACCGTGGGTTGCCTGGACTTTATCGCCTTTCCAGAACCCGCCTTGAACGAACGTTCCGCCGGTTTGCTGACAGAGCTGCTGCCAGATTTCTCGTTTGCTTGGGCCGAACCATTTTCGGAGCGTGGTCATAATTTTGGCGTGGTTGTGTTTGCTTGATCTGATTTTTGAGCGCCGGTGATCCTTTGGGTATCGCATTCGAGGGCGGGATGCAATAGCGGCGAGATCTCGAGCGCGTGCGCCTGAAGTGGGCGGAATGGCCTCAATCTGGGCGAAAGGCGGCCAAATCTTCCGTGCTCTGAAGGGAAATATCCGGGGAAATATCCGGGCTAGACGACTGGGCCACTATCCTCTAATTTCCCGGCTATGTCGAAAACGGTGAAAGGCGCTCCGCCGGAAAATCCAGCGGCAGCCGATTTGCCTTTTGAAGAGGCGTTGCACAAGCTCGAGACCATTGTTGAATCGATGGAATCGGGGGATTTGCCTTTGGAATCGTTGTTGCAACGTTTCGAGGAAGGGACGCGGCTGGCGCGGGTATGCCAGGCCAAGCTTGCCGAGGCCGAGTTGAAGATCCAACAGCTCGAAAAATCGGCCAACTGCGATCTCGTCCTCAAACCACTGGCCGTTTCCGACCACCTCTCCAACCCCTGATTATGAGTCGTTTCCTCGACATGGTGGACCATCCGTCCCACGTCAAAAAGTTGACCCTGCCGCAACTCAGCCAATTGGCTGAAGAAATCCGGCACGAGCTCATCACCAAACTCGCCAAGACCGGCGGCCATCTCGGCCCGAATCTGGGAGTGGTGGAACTGAGCATCGCGTTGCACTGTGTCTTTTCCACTCCGCGGGACAAATTTGTCTGGGATGTCAGCCATCAGACTTATGTTCACAAGCTTTTAACCGGCCGCAAGAACCGGTTCGAAACGATTCGCACCACCGGCGGCTTGAACGGTTTTGCCTTGCGCACGGAAAGCGAGCATGACTGCTATGGCGCGGGGCACGCCGGCACGGCCTTGTCCGCCGCGCTGGGCATGGCGGCGGCGCGCGACCAGCGTGGGACTGACGAGAACGTCGTTTGCATTTTTGGGGATGCGGCGTTGACCAACGGCATTTCATTCGAGGCGCTCAACAACATCTCGAACACGACGCGCCGGTTCATTGGCATTCTCAACGATAACGAATGGAGCATTGCCAAAAACGTGGGCGCCATCGCCACCTATCTGAACAAGCTCATCACTCACCCTCGCTATAACCGCCTGCAAAAGGATTTCGAGCGCTGGATTCGCCGCATGCCCAAAGGCGAAATCGCGCTCAAGCTCGGTCACAAAGCCGAGGAAGCCCTCAAGGGCGCCGTCACCGAAGTCACCCTCGAACCGGCCAACACCGGCATCGGCTCCGACGGCCGCGGTGGATATGGCAGCAGCCTGATTTTCGAGGAGATGGGTTTGCGTTATCTCGGGCCGATCGACGGCCATGATTTACCCCTCCTGATTAGTTCGCTCGAGTACGCCAAAACCTGCGAACAACCGGTCGTGCTCCATGTGCTCACACAAAAGGGCAAAGGCTACGATGTGGCGATCAAGCAGCCGGAAAAATTCCATGGCACCGGGCCTTATGATGTGTTGACCGGCGCAGCGCCCGCGGCGAAACCGGGCGCGCCGATGTTGTGGCAGGAGGCGTTTGGAAAAACTCTGGTCCGCCTTTGCCAGAAGGATTCGACTCTGGTCGGCATCACCGCCGCGATGCCGAGCGGCACGAGCCTGAAACTGCTCGAACAGGCCATGCCCTCGCGTTATTACGACGTTGGAATTGCCGAGGAGCATGCGGTGCTTTTCGCGGCCGGAATGGCCACGATGGGATTTCACCCGGTGTGCGCGATCTACTCGACCTTTTTGCAACGGGCTTACGATTGCATTGTGCATGATGTGGCTTTGCAGGATTTGCCCGTGATCTTTTGCATGGATCGCGCGGGGCTCTCCGCCAATGACGGACCGACGCATCATGGGTTGTTCGATATCGCCTATTTGCGTTGCGTCCCGAACGTGATTTGCATGGCGCCCAAGGATGAGGACGAACTGGCGGATATGATGTTTACGGCGAGCTTGCAGAAACATCCCACCTTTATTCGTTATCCGCGGGGCAATGCGGAAGGCGTTCCAGTCAAGGATCAGCCGGCCGTTCTGGAAATCGGCAAAGCCGAAGTGATCCGGAATTTTGCCAACAACGGCGGACCAAAAGTCGCTTTCTTCCCGCTCGGGAACATGCAGAAAATGGCGCGGCAGGCCGCCGAAGAATTGCAGGCGCAAGGTTGTGACATTGCAATGATCAATCCGCGGTTTACAAAACCGCTCGATGCCGCGACGACTGAGTTTTTCGCGCGCGCGGCGGATGTGGTGGTGACATTGGAAGATCACGTTCTCATGGGAGGCTATGGCAGCAGCGTGCTCGAGTTGCTCAGTGACAAGGGCATTGCCACACCCGCGGTGCGCATTGGCTGGCCCGACCAATTCATCGAGCACGCTTCCAGTGTCGATTTTCTCCGCGAGAAGTACGGATTGACCGTGGAAAAAATCCTCGAACAAGTCCGGGCAGTGCTGGGGGACAAACGCTCGGAGTCGTTCGCGGCCCTGGCATAGCGCACCATCAAGCCTGGAGCCTTCGCCCTGAATTGGGCCGATGGCCGCGGCACTTCATTGGGCGCGATATTTCGGCGAAAAGACGCAGCAACAATTCATTCGTTTTTCCGGACTTAATTCTTCTTTGAGTCTCGAAAACTTGTTCTCAAACTTTGTCGATTGAGAATTCTCCGACAAAGTTTCCGCCAAGGTTTTCGACAATGGAAAGCTCAATTAAAAAAACGAACCGGACTTCCATCGCGTGACAACTCTCCCTAAACTCGCTCCAACGAACCGGTCGTGTTCGAGATAAATCTGGACGGACTCGGACTTTGATGAAACGGAAGATGTCCAAATTGGCGGTGGCGAGCACTGGGCTCGCGCTCCTGGCGCTGTTGCTGGCGCTGACGCGGGCGCTTCCGCTGCCAATCATCGCCATCCCTGTGAGCATCGTGGCGGTGTGTCTCGGGGGCATTTCCATCGGAACGATCCAACGGCATCGCGCCAGGTTGCGCGGCATGGGCCTGGCGGTGGCCGGGTTGATTCTGGGACTGATGACCATGGCCACGAGCGGCGTGGTGATCGTCAGCACCTTCGCGCGGGAGATGGAGAATCGCGCGCGCTGGCAGAACGAGCGCCATGCCGCTATGCGCAACGATGCGGATCGTGCGCGCGAGGCGATGCCCGATGAAGCCGCGGCCGATTTCAGTTCGAACCTGCCGATCGTGGTGTTGCAGACCGATGGCCGGGGGGGTTCGAAGCACGCGCGCACTCGAGTTCGCACGCGGATATTTGAACCGCATGAGGGGCGAGCCGCTTTGCAAGCCGCGCCCGATCACGATGGCTGGGGTACCATTAATTTGCGCGGCCACACTTCGATGCAGCTTCCGAAACAGTCCTACACCTTCCACACGACCGATGCGCAAGGGAAACAAATCAAAGTGCCGCTGCTCGGTTTGCCGGCGGAAGAGGATTGGGTGCTCTATGCTCCGTTCGAGGATAAGTCGCTGATGCGCGACGTGCTCGCTTACGAACTTTGTCATCGCATGGGACGATACGCTCCCCGCACGCGCTATTTCGAATTGTTCCTGACCGAAGCGGATCGAGCGGTCTCGATGCGGGATTATGCCGGTGTGTATGTGCTGATTGAGAAAATCAAGCGCGGCGCCGACCGCGTCCACATTGCCAAGCTCGATCCGACGCATCGCGCCGAACCGGAGATCTCGGGCGGTTACATCATCAAACGTGATCATCAGGAGGATGACGGGGAAAGGTTTCATACCGATCATGGCGGGCCTTTTTTTTACGTTTATCCGAAACCAAAAAACATCACGTCCGAGCAACGCGCCTGGTTGCGCAAGTATTGGAACCATTTTGAAGCGGCGCTTTACGGCAGTGATTTTGCCGATCCCAATCGAGGTTATGCCGCCTATCTCGATGTGGATGCATTCATCGACCAACACTGGCTGAATGAGTTGGGCAAAAACGTGGATGCGTTTCGTTACAGCGCGTTTCTCACCAAGGATCGCGGCGGGAAAATTCAACCCGGCCCGCCCTGGGACTGGAACCGTTCCTTCGGGAATGCCAATTACTATGGCGGAGGGCAGACGCATGGATGGTACTGGCAGCGATTGCGGCCCAATGAAATCTCCTGGTACGTCAGGCTGCGCGAAGATCCGGTATTTGTTCAGCGTTGCACCTCGCGATGGCTGGCCTTGCGTCAGGAAGTTTTTGATCCAGCGCGAATTCATGCGCGGATCGATGAATTGGCGGCGCTGTTGCAAGAGCCGCAGGAGCGCAATTTCAAACGCTGGCCGATCCTCGGCCAGCATGTCACGAGCAACTTTTACGTCGGCCAAACCTTCGAGGATGAAGTGAACTGGCTCAAAAGCTGGATCGATCGCCGGATCGCCTGGATCGATTCACAGATCGCGGCCCCTTCGGAATAGTTGCAGACGGCGCAGAAATGCTGACCCGCTCCCAGCACTGGAAGTCTTGCTCGATGGTGAATCAGGGCTGGCGTTGCAGCTTCTTCCGTTTCCACAAAAACCAAATCCCGCCCAAAATCATCAACGCCACCACGACATAATCGACCTGGTGCGAATACTTTTGCACCAAGGTCCAATTCTGGCGCAGCTTCATTC
Organism: Verrucomicrobiota bacterium; assembly: GCA_040754135.1. Classification (GTDB taxonomy): domain Bacteria; phylum Verrucomicrobiota; class Verrucomicrobiia; order Limisphaerales; family SIBE01; genus JBFMDG01. The sequence goes on along the minus strand of JBFMDG010000080.1, from coordinate 4,753 downwards.
CCAAAACCAAAAGGAAAGTATTCCAGAGCGTGGCGCCGACAAAGGTGACGAGCAGAAACGGAATCAGCGGCATGCGGCCGGTGCCGGCCGGGATGGAAATGAAATGGCGCACGACCGGAATAAAGCGGCTGATGAAGAGCGTAACGAGGCCGGCGCGCCTGTGAAAAAACTGCTCCGTCCATTCGAGATCGCGCACATTGAGAAACAAATATTTGCCGACTTTGAGGACGAATGGTTTCCCCCCATAATACCCCATCAGATAGGAGAGCCAGGAGCCGATGATCGAGCCGATGCTGGTGGCAGCGATGGCGGCGGTCAGGTTCCATTTGCCATCCACGACCAGAAATCCCACGAAGGGCATGACGGCTTCACTTGGCACCGGCGCGATCATGCTTTCCAATGCCATCAGACCTGCCGCTCCGGCATAGCCTGTGGTTTCCAGAATTTTGACGGCAATGTTTGAAATCGCTTCTGTAATCATGTGTCAACGGGCGCGCTCATTTCAACTGGGCGCAAACGCGCGGCATCATGTCAAAGCCGCTGCCGGTGACACAACCGGATTCGGCGGGTGAAGCAAATTTTCTTTTCAACCCCCGAGGGGTTGGCCCAAGCTTTGGTTTGAAGTGAAAGCGGCCGTTCTCTATGGCAAAGAAGATGTGCGGATCGAAGAGGTCAACGCTCCGCCGTTGCGACCGGGCGAAGTGCGCCTGCGGATCGAAGCGGCGCTGACGTGCGGCACCGATCTGAAGGTTTTTCGGCGCGGTTACCATGCGAAGATGATCGTGCCGCCAGCGGTTTTCGGACATGAACTGGCGGGGGTGATCAGCGAAGTGCATCCGGAAACTTCGGGCTGGTGCACTGGAGAGCGGGTGGTGGCGGCCAACTCGGCGCCGTGTGGAATGTGTTTTCATTGCCAGCAGCAGCAGGAAAACCTCTGTGACGATCTGCTTTTCCTGAACGGCGCTTATGCCGAATCGATTGTTGTGCCGGCGCGAATCGCGCAAAAGAATCTGCTCCGTTTGCAACCGGAAACTTCCTTCTGCGACGCCGCGCTTACCGAACCGCTAGCCTGCGTGGTCCAGGGGATCGAGGATTGTGCACTCCGTCCGCGCCAGCATGTCCTGGTCATCGGTTCGGGACCTATTGGATTGATGTTCGCCCGGCTGGCGCGTGAAGCCGGATGCGAAGTAACCCTGGCCGGTCGTGGAGCGGAACGCCTCGAACTGGCCAGCCGCATGGGCTCGAAACAAGTGATTGACGTGAGCGACAAAACCGATCTCGTCGCGGCTGTGCGCCAGGCCGCTTCAGCTCAGTTCGATGTGGTGATTGAAGCCGTGGGCAAACCGGAGGTTTGGGAAGCGGCCGTGCGGCTGGTGCGCAAGGGAGGCACGGTCAATTTTTTTGGCGGCTGCCCGAGCGGCACCAGCATTTCGCTCGATACCGGTTTGATTCATTATTCAAATTTAAAGCTGCTGGCCAGTTTCCATCACACGCCGCGGACAATTCGCCGCGCCCTTGGCTTCATCGAAGCAGGCGTAATCCGCGCCCGTGATTTCGTGAGCGGCGAATGTCCGCTGAGCCGTTTGCCCGAGCTGTTGCAATCGATGACGCGCGGAAATCGCGCGGTCAAAACCTTGATCCGCGTCCACGAATGAGGCGGCTATGACTGAACGGATTGGCATCGTCACGGGCGGCGGAGATTGTCCGGGCCTCAACGCCGTCATTCGCGCCGTCGTCAAATCGGCCTCGAAACGCGACTGGGAAACGATTGGCATCCTCGGCGGCTTCGAAGGCTTGCTCGCCCCGGTGCGCTATCGCACGCTTGATTACCGGGAAATGGATGGCCTGCTGCACATCGGCGGAACCATTCTCGGCACCACCAATAAAGGCCGCTTCGCCGCCAAAGCCGGCCGCGGTGAAGTCCGAAGAATTCCCCTCGAAGTGCTCGCCCAGGCCAAACAAAACATCGCGGACCTCGGGCTCCGCGCGCTGGTCTGCGTGGGCGGCGACGGAAGCCTGACCATCGCCCAGCAACTTTTTGAATATGGCGTCCCGGTCGTCGGCGTTCCGAAAACGATCGATAACGATCTTGAAGCAACGGTCATCACGTTTGGTTTCGATTCGGCAGTGGCTTGCGCCACCGATGCGCTCGACCGCCTCCGCACCACCGCGCAAAGCCACAATCGCGTCATGGTGCTCGAAGTCATGGGCCGCCACGCCGGCTGGATTGCGGCTCATTCCGGCATTGCGGGCGGCGGTGACGTCATCCTGATTCCGGAAATACCATTTCGCTATGACAAGGTTTGCGAGAAAATTGCCCAGCGCGAAGCCGAGGGGAAACATTTCACACTGGTCGTGGTGGCAGAAGGCGCGCGGGAAGAGGGAGGCGATCTGACGTTGAAAGGTGCGAGCTCGACGCATGGCGAGATCAAGCTCGGCGGCATCGGAGAAATTGTTGCCCGCGAAATTGAAAAACGCACCGGCAAGGAAACGCGCGTTTGCGTGCTGGGGCATCTGCAACGGGGCGGCGGGCCGACCACTTTCGACCGGCTCCTCTGCACCCGGTTCGGAGTGCGCGCCGTGCAACTTGTGGCGGAAGAACAATACGGCTATATGGTCGCGTTGCGTCCGCCGGACACCGTCGCTGTCAAAATCACGGATGCGGTCGGGCGATTGCGCACCGTGCCGTTGGAGGGCGATATCGTGCAAACGGCGCGCGCGTTGGGCATCAGTTTTGGAGATTGAATGGATCGGCTGAACATTGGCCGCCACCTTGCGCAAGCCGCGGCGGAATTGAAGCCGGAGGTTGAATTGAATGCCCGCCAGCAGGCGCCTGGCGCAATGGCTACTTGAATGGAATCCGCCGCAGGATCACGCCTGAGGAACGGCCATCGAGTTGCTCGCGCACCGCTGCCGCGCGGTTCTGAATAAAACGTTTCAGCTGAAATACCGGACGGTTTTCATCCATCGGATTGCCATCACGCGGGCCTTCAGTCCAACGGTCAGAAACCGCGATCTGATGTTTCTCGAGACGCGAGCGGGATTCTTCCCGAACCATTGGTTGCACGATTGCGGACAGTTCATCCATCCTTTGATTCAACCGTTCGGGCACGAAAATTTCCGTCAATAACCGCTCCAATTCGGCTCGATAAAGGGCGCGGAATTTCTCAACCGCAAACAGGCGTTCCAGGAAACGGTTTTGGCCCACCCACGGCTGCCAGATGCTCGCTTGCTCCCGGTCCGCGGCGGAACCAATGAACGGAAATTCCCCCCAGGAATGATCAAGGTCCCACGGAATAAATCCGAAACGATGGCTGCGCGGATCGAGGTAAAGCAAAAAATTCTGGCCGTTGGACAAGATGCTGTCGTAGTTGGCCAGCAAAACTTCACAGGCAAAAAAGCGCGCGGTCTCTTCCAATTCGAGAAAGTCGGGGAGCTGTTTCGCGAACTCGTCGTCCGGCGCGCTCGTGTTCAGCCTCGCCAATTCGATCACCCGGCGTTGCTGCCGCTCGGTCAGCCGCGTCTTCGGATCATAAATGCCGTCGTAAACCGCCCATTGATCTCCGAGATCTTTGAAGAGTTCGTAAGTGACCGGTTTAAATAAGGCCACGTCATCGGCGCCGAAGCAGTCGCGCGCCCATTGCGCGTCGGGATTTTCCACCAGCACGTACAAGCCGAGCACTCGGTTTTCGAAACGGCCTTCGAGCGTGAGGAAACAGCGCGCCAGCGCAGTTCTCGGAGCGGGCACACCCGCGTTGCGGTAGAACTCATAACCGAGCGTGTCGGCCAGATAAGAAAAGTCGGCGGAGAGATTGTTGAGGTTAATGATGGTTCGCCCGAGGAAATGTTGATTGGTGGCGTGTTTGTTGAGCTCGATTTTGAACGGACGTTTGTAAGTCCGCATCGAGGACAGAAATGTGCCGTTCCCTTTGAAGCGCACGCCCACGTTGGTGAATCGCAAATCACCCAGCATGATTTCGCCCTGCGACCATGGCAGATCGATGCCCAAAACGCCGGCAATGCCCGCGCGTGACGCATTGGTGTTCCGCAAAATCGGCGTGCCATCGGCTTGAATGAAACCGGGAATTGCGGGCACCCGCTTCGGACCCAACCGAGTCCAATCATTGGTCGTGAGGCGGAGGTGAATCGACCAGACATTGGTAGGGCGGAAGAAATCTGCCGGAGATTTCAGCGCGGAAACATTCGTCGAGACCAGGGCCAACCCTTCGGGACCGAGCGATGGCGAAGCGGGTTCTGGGAGCGGCTTGTGAGCCTCGCCATGGAGCATGGTGGAGATGAACCAGGCTTGAACGGGCGGTGCTTGCCAAAGCAACACCACCAGGCCGATCAGACAGATCACGCACATGAATCCGCAAACGACGAAGAACGCCAGATATTTTTTCCAGCTCCAACGCGGAAGTTTGCCCAGCCACTTGCGCATGACATTGTCTAACCTGAGCCGGTGGCACTGGGAAGCTTGAAATGACAAATCGCCGGAAAGGCCGGAGCGCGGGACTAAGTCCCGCAGCGGCTTCATCCGGTCCGAGCGCGATTCCAGAATAACTGAGCGTTTTGGCGTCAATCGAGTGCTGCGACTCACAGAGTCGCGGTCCGGAGCGCGGGACTAAGTCCGGCATTTCCGTTGTCTCGCTGGAATGTTCTTTTGTTGCCGGTCGCTTTAATTGAAATCGTTCACTTCACAATCGCCGAGCTTCGAGGCGAGGGCGCCTCGAAGTGCGCCCGGGGCGGGCGC
>JBFMDG010000079.1:0-15901 GCA_040754135.1 Verrucomicrobiota bacterium | reverse complement strand
AATTGGGTTATCGCATTCGAGCGACGCGGAATCTTTCGTTCGATCTCGCCACGTTCTATAACGTTTACGACGACCTCCGAGGCATTCGGCCTTTCAATGGCTTTTCATCGACTCCGCCCTTTGGGCCGCTCGCCCCTGGCATTCCTCCCGGCACCCCTGTAGTGCCCGGTCTCACTTTGTTTCGCCCGGAAAACCGGATGGATGGCGAGGGCTACGGCGTGGAAATCGCCGCCCATTGGGAAGTCATTTCAAAATGGCAACTGAGCGCCGGCTACACCTGGTTGCAAATGAATCTCCACGTCGATTCCCTGGGCGTGAGTTCGGATGAATTCGCCGAAGGCGATGCCCCGCAACACCAGTTCTTTGTGCAATCGCGCCTGGATCTTCCTTTTGACTTTCAATTCGATGCGGCCGTTTATTCGGTGGATCGCCTCACTAATCCCAATCGAAGCGTGGACGATTACGTCCGGGTCGATTTGCGATTGGGGTGGCGGCCAAGCCGCGAGTTGGAATTGAGCATCGGCGTGCAGAATCTTTTTGATAATCAGCATCCGGAATTCGGTTCTGGTTTTCTTGTTCTGCCCACTGAGATTCAACGTAGCGTTTACGGGAAGGTCACATGGAGGTTTTAACCGGTCGCTTCTCAACTTTGGCCGCGGGGATCTGGCGCGCTCGAAGCGGGCTGATGCTCGGATGGCTTCTGTTGATAAGTGCTCCCATCGCCCAAGGGCAATCGGCGCCTCCGTCTGAATACCAAATCAAAGCTGCCTTCCTCTACAATTTCGCCAAGTTCGTCGAATGGCCGGAAAGCGCGTTCGACTCGACCAATGCACCGATCGTCTTCGGCATCATTGGCGAGGACCCGTTCAATTCGGACCTTGAAGCCACCATTGAAAACAAAACCATCAACAACCGGCCGGTGGTGATCCGGCGCTTCCGGAGCGATCGCGAGCTTCAGCGGACGCACGTGTTATTCATCAGCTCGTCTGAGCGCCGCCGGCTCGAAAGCATTCTGGAACGGGTAAAAGGGTTTCCCACGCTCGTGGTCGGCGACGAGATAGAGCGATTTTGTCAGCGCGGCGGGATGATTAATTTCATTATGGAAGAGCGCAAAGTCCGTTTTCAAATCAACCAGGTCCGTGCCGAGCAGGAAGGACTAAAAATCAGTTCCAAGTTGCTTAAGTTGGCGCTCCCTTCGACCGATTAAGCTGAGATCAGCTGTTGGTGATGCGGGAGGCGCCGGTTTGAAGCATTTCGCAATGGCTGTCTGATGCGGTTTCTGCAGCAAGTTTCAATCAAGCGCAAGCTGATGGCCATCATCATGCTGACCAGCAGCGTCTCCCTGCTTTTGGCTTGCGCCGCTTTCGTCACTTACGAACTTTATCAACTCCACAGCAAGCTGGTTCGCGATACCCGCACCCTGGCCCGCATCATCGCCGATTACAGTGACGCGGTCCTGATTTACAACAACCCGAAGGAAGCGGAAAAAATTCTGCGCACGTTGCAGGCGAACCCGCGCATTGTTTCCGCAATCCTTTTGACGCCCGGTGGGCAGGTTTTCGCCGCGTATCATCGCGCCGGCGACCCGCGGTCGGATGCACCGAGCCGGCCCTGGGACGAAGGACACCGCATTCGCGACCAGCACCTCGAAGTCTTTCGTCCGGTGCGTTCTGAAGGCGAACTGATTGGCATTGTCTATTTGCGTTCCGATCTGGTCGAGATGTACGACCGATTGAAGCAATACCCCGGAATGGTGGCGGTGGTGATGTTGATTGCTTCGGCAGTGGCCTTGTTGCTTTCCTCCGTGCTGCAACGTTTGATTTCGCAACCGGTGCTGCACCTGGCGGAAATCAGCCGCATGGTTTCCGGGGCCAAAAACTATTCCGTGCGCGCGGTCAAGGAAAGCCAAGATGAACTGGGCGAACTGATCGAGGCTTTCAATGAAATGCTCGGCGAAATTCAAAAGCGCGATGCGGCATTGCAAGGAGCGCGGGACGATCTGGAAAAGCGCGTCGAAGAACGCACGCGAGAGTTGCAAGAGGAGATCGCCGAGCGTAAACAGGCCGAGGAGAAATTGAAAATGATCGCGGCCAAATTGGAACAAAGTAATCGCGAGCTCCAGGATTTTGCCTACGTCGCTTCGCATGATTTGCAGGAGCCGCTCCGCAAGGTGCAGGCTTTCGGCGACCGGCTGCGGGCCAAGTGCGAACCGGCGTTGACCGATGAAGGGCGCGATTATCTGGACCGGATGCAAAACGCGGCGCGCCGCATGCAAAACCTGATTCAGGATTTGCTGTTGTTTTCGCGGGTGACCACGCAACCGCATCCGTTCGAGAAAGTGCCTTTGGCAAAAGTCATTCGCGAGGTGCTTTCCGACCTGGAAGTGCGTCTGCAGCAAACCGGCGGCTTCGTGCATATGGAAGCGCTGCCAACGCTGGATGCCGATCCGGTGCAAATGCGGCAACTGTTTCAAAACCTGATCAGCAACGCGCTCAAGTTCCACCGGCCCGGTGTGCCGCCGGTGGTGAAAATCTCGAGCCACATTTTGGAACCGCCCGCTGGCGCCGAATCGAATGGGGCGCAGCGCTGCCAGATTCGGGTCGAGGACAATGGGATCGGTTTTGATGAAAAGTATCGGGATCGGATTTTTGCGGTATTTCAGCGGTTGCACAGCCGGCAGAATTACGAAGGAACAGGCATCGGGCTGGCCATTTGCCGCAAGATCACCGAGCGCCACGGCGGGACCATCACTGCCCACAGTCTGCCCGGTCAGGGCGCCACTTTTGTTGTGACCTTGCCAATGCATCAGGCCAAGGAGAACTCGTAATGAACATTGAAGAGACGAAACCGATGACGATTTTGCTAGCGGACGATGATCCGGACGACCGTTTATTGACGCGCCAGGCGCTTGAGGAAAACCGCCTGGCCAAGGACCTGCGCTTTGTCGAGGATGGCGAAGAACTGCTCGATTACCTGCGGCGCGAAGGCAGCTACAGCGACCCGGCGAAATCACCCCGGCCTTGCCTGATTCTGCTCGATCTCAACATGCCAAAAAAAGATGGGCGCGAGGCGCTCCAGGAAATCAAAAGCCATCCAGAACTCCGCCACATCCCCATCGTCGTCCTCACCACTTCAAAGGCTGAAATTGATGTTTACCGCTCTTACGATCTCGGAGTAAACTCTTACATCGCAAAACCGGTGACGTTTGAATCCCTGGTGGATGTTATGAAAACACTGGGAAAGTACTGGTTCCAAATTGTCGAGCTGCCCCCCACTTGCCGCAGCCCTTTCCATGCCTGATCTGCCTTTGCGCGTCTTGCTGATTGAGGATGATGAAGACGATTTCATCATCACCCGCCAGTTCTTCGAGGAAATCCCGCGCGGCGAATACCGGCTCGATTGGGTCGCCACCTTTGAAGAGGGCCGGCAACGAATCGCGCTCCAGGAACATGATCTTTATCTGGTGGATTTTCGCCTCGGACCGGACAACGGACTCGACCTTCTTCGTGAAGCGGTCGCCAATGGCTGCCCCGCTCCCATAATCCTATTGACCGGCCTGGGGGACCGCCAGGTGGACGTCGAGGCCATGAATGCCGGCGCGGCGGATTACCTGGTGAAGGGCCAGATCACCGCGGCATTGCTGGAACGATCGATCAATCATTCGCTCCAACGCAAAGCTTCCGAACAAAAACTCCGCGAGAGCGAAGAGCAATATCGGGTTTTGTTCGATTGCAACCCGCATCCGATCTGGGTTGTCGATGGCGAATCCCTCTCGTTTTTGGCGGTGAACGAATCGGCGATCAGGCACTACGGATATTCGCGCGAGGAATTCCTCAAAATGAATCTCTCGGCGCTGCACGCTCGAACCCCTCAACAAGAGGTGCCCGATTCCTGGGCGCTCCGGGAAGGTTTGACCGGACTCTGGCGGCACGTGAAGAAAAACGGAGCAATTATCGATGTCGAGCTGACTTCGAACCGGCTCATGTTTCAAGGCCGCCCAGCGGCGTTGATTCTGGCCAACGACGTGACCATGCGACTGGCACTTGAAGCCCAGTTGCGGCAATCGCAGAAAATGGAATCGATCGGCACGCTCGCGGGCGGCATTGCCCATGATTTCAACAATATCCTCGGAATCATTTCGGGTTACGCCTCGAGATTTCACGAAGAGCCGCTCGATTCCGGGCGGTTTCAACAGAGCGTCGATGCCATCGAGAAAGCCGTCGCGCGCGGGGCGGGATTGGTGCGGCAAATCCTCACCGTGGCGCGCAAAACGGAAGTGCAACTGGTGGCCTTGGACTTGAACGCAATTATCGAGGATATGGTGCGGATTCTGGGGGGCACTTTTCCCAAGACCATCACGATCAGTTTGGCCTTGGAACCCGATCTGCCATCGATCACCGCCGATGCCACGCAAATTCAGCAGGCGCTCTTGAACTTGTGCGTCAATGCGCGCGATGCAATGGCCGATGGCGGGTCGCTCAAGATCAGCACCGGTTTGATTCGTCGAGCCGATTTGCCGGAGAAATTCTCGGAAGCAGATCCGAAGGATTACGTGCGGATCAGCGTTGCCGACACGGGAACGGGGATGGATGAAGCCACACGCGCCCGGATTTTCGAGCCGTTCTTTACCACCAAAGCGCGTGATCGCGGCAGTGGTTTGGGATTGGCGGTCGTTTATGGCACGATGAAAACGCATCACGGGTTTATTGATGTGCAAAGTGAGCTCGGTCGGGGAACAACTTTCCAACTGTACCTCCCGGCGTCGGTAACGCGGATGCCTCGGGAGGAATCGTTGCCCGTTGCGCCCGAAGCCTCGACCGGCGGCAATGAAACGCTCCTGTTTGTGGAGGATGAGGAGCTCCTGCTCGATTTGATGAAGTCGTTGCTCGAGGAGCAAGGTTACAAGGTTTTCACAGCGCGCGACGGCCTGGAGGCAGTTCAAGTTTTCAAGCAGCATGCCGCCGAAATCGAATTGGTCATCGCCGATATGGGCTTGCCGAAAATTGGCGGTTGGGAAGTGTTCCGGCGCATCAAGGAGGTCAAGCCGGATGTGAAAGCCATCCTCGCCAGCGGTTATCTCGAACCGAATTTAAAGACGAGTCTGCTCAAGGCGGGCGCGTTGGATTTCGTGCAAAAGCCCTACATTCCAAAGGAAATCTTCGAGCGCATTCGGCGCGTGCTCGATCCCTCAGCCGCGGTTTCTCCCTGACAATTCCGAACCGCTGCAAGTGCGGCCGACCTTCTGGGATTGATCGCACCGCTCGGCAAATTGGCCGTCAAACGAAAGGAAACCGCTCTGCGCTAACCGGCTCTCTGAAAAACCAGAAGTGTCCAAAAAGAGCCGTTCTTGGGCAAAAACAGGACTGGCCCCCGCCTGGGTTTCGAACGAAATTGGAACCAGGTAAACAATCGTCCTTGCCATGACAGCGGAAAAGCAACGAATCCTTTGCGGAACCGATTTCTCGATTCATGCCGCCGAAGCGGCCAGCGTCGCCGCCAGACTCGCGCTCGAACGGAATGAAACGCTCGTCCTCGTGCATGTGCTGAACGAGCCAAATCAATGGGTCTCCGGAAAATCGCAAGCCGAACTTCGCACCATGGCGCAAGCCCGACTCGATGAAGAAGCCGCACGCTTGAGGAAAATGGGCGCGACGGTCAAAGCAGAACTGGTCGAAGGCTCGCCCGCCGTCGTGCTGGCAGAAGCCGGCGACCGTGCCCGCACGCGCCTCATTGTCGTGTCGTCGCTCGGCATGATTGCGGCGAGCCGGTTTTTCCGGGGGAGCACGGCGGAACGCGTGGCCGAGAACTCGAGCATCCCCACCTTGATTGTCCGGGCCACAGAACCGTTCGAAGCATGGCTGAGCAAGCAGCATCCCCTGAATATTTTGTGCGGCACGGATTTTTCAAAATCTTCCCGCGCCGCGATCGAGTTTGTCATCGAACTGCGCCGATTGGCGCCATGTCAAATCACCATTGCCCATGTCAATTGGCCCCCCGAAGAGCGCGAACGGCACGGCATTCACCAACCATCGCCTTTAACCGAGAACCCGGCTGAGATTCAGGCGCTGCTCGAAAAGGAATTGGCCCAACACACCGCCGGCCTTGCGGATGGCGATGGCGACATCACGCGCCTCGTGGAACCGGGCTGGGGACGTGTCGATGGACATTTGCTGCAAATTGCCAGTCGCATCAAAGCGGATCTGATCGTCACCGGAACGCATCAACGCGCGGGCTTAACTCGGTTCTGGCTCGGTTCAGTATCGCGTGGAGTGCTGCGGCATGCTCCGATGAGCGTGGCCATTGTGCCCACGCCCGAGGCCGCGGAGCGTGAATCACACTGAGAATCATCACGCCTATCAAGTGGCACGCCATCGCGCGGCCACGCCCGTAATCAGCAAAGCCAATCCCAGCGCGCATACCACGGCGGCGCCTGTGGGCAAATCGAATTGATACGATCCGAACAACCCGAGAATGCTGGCCAACACGGATACAGCCCACCCGATAAACAATCGGCTCATCAAAGTTTCCGAGAGGAAAACGCCGCAAACCGCCGGCACGATCAAATACGAAAACACCAGCAGCACCCCGCCAATATGAACGAAGCTGGTGACGACCAGTCCGAACAGCAGATAAAAAAGAAAATCCCAGCGCCGCACGGCCAGGCCTTCCTGCCGCGCGCGATCCGGTTCAAAGGTGATCAGAAGGAACTGTTTTCTAAAAACGAAATGAACCAGCGCGATCAGCGCGTAAAGCCCAAGGGTTTTCCCCACTTCCATCGGGCGCACGACCAGAACTTCGCCGACGAGGGTTCGTTGCAATTCTTCTTTGCCTTCGGCCGTTTTGCTGAGCATGAGCAACGCAGCGGCTGCGGCTACGACGTAGATGATTCCAATGAGCGCTTCCTGCGGGACGCGCTGGCGGTGGGTGCGTGTCACCGCGAAGAAACCCGCCCCGGCCACCGTTGAGCCCAACGCCATGGCAAACGTTTGCCAATCATGTGCGTCGTAGCCGAGCAGAATGGCCAGGCAATGACCGAGCGCGGCGATTTGCGCGAGCGCCAAATCCACAAAAATGATTCCGCGCTGAACGATGTGCAGCCCGAAATAAATCAGAATCCCGGGCAAAAAAACACAGGCCACCAATGGCCATTTCATCACTTGAAAGGCATCGATCATGGCCGGGCTCCTGCCGCGGCTCGCGCTGAACTCTTCTCGAGGGCGCGGCTCAACGTGCTCACCACATGATCCATCATGGCCACATAGCCGCCCTCAGTCCCTTTAATGCCGCCAGGATATTGAGTCAGGTCCACCACCATCGCTCCGGTCCGGTCCGCCACGGTCTCGGCCGTGCGCCGATGTTGAAAGGGCTCCACGATAATGACCGGGATTTTTTCATCCTGCATCGTCGAGATGATTTTGGCCAGGTGCGCCGGGCTGGGCGGAATGCCTGGTTTGGGTTCAAGAAACAAATCGATTCGCAATCCAAAACGCCGCGCGAAGTAGGACCACATGTTGTGATAGGCGACAAGACGCGTGTCCTTGAAAGGATCGAGTTGCTTCTGCCATTTTCCGAGCCGTTCATCCAGGGTGGCGTGAAGCTTGTCCCAGTTCACTTTGAACTCACCACAATTTTGCGGATCGATCTGGCAAAACGCCTTGTAAATATGCTCCGCCGCAATTTGCGCATTCATCGGATCCACCAAAAAATGCGGATTGCCCCGGGCATGAACATCGCCTTGGGCGCGGTCGAGGGTCACGGGAACTTCGAGCATTTCCACACCTTCGGAACAAAGAATTCGACCGGGCGCGCCCGGCGCGAGTTTTGAATTTCGCGCCCCGGTCAATAAAGCCGGCAGCCAGCCGACTTCGAGATCGGCGCCGCCTTCAATCAATGCATCCGCACGATTGAGTTTCACAATGAAACTCGGCTTCGCATCCACAAAGTGCGGATCTTCCGTCGGCTTGGCCAGAACGGTGACGCTGACCTTTGCGCCACCGATTTCACTGGCCAGAGCGCCGAGGTCCGCCGTCGTGGCGACGACATCAATTTTTGCGGTGAGTTGCGAAGTGAACAAGGCTGCGGTCATGCACCCGAGCAAAGCCCGCCGGGCGCGTTTTAACGTTGGTTTCATAGAATTATTTACGCGTTAAAACTTATGCGCGCCATGCGTCCCGAGCAAAAACTCGAATTGCAACCAAATCGAATGGTCCGAGCCAAGCCGGGCGCGGCGATCATAATTATATTGCAGACGAATTTTCGAAAACTCGCTCGGATACCAGGTCAAATTCGGCGAAATGCGCCAGCGTTGCGCGCGCACCGGATCCTCACCAAGAATCTGCTCATAAAAGCCGGCGCTCGAACGGTCCACAAAATCGCCACGCAAACCGGCCACCCAACCGGGTTTGAAACCGTAAAGCAATTGCGAATAAAAGCCGTAATCGTTGAGCGTTTCGCGCGGCAGGAAATCCGCCACTCCATCGCCATTTAAATCGGGCTCACCCGGATCCAGCGCGCCGCTCCCATCCAGATCTTCCGAAAACGCTCCCGCATCATATTCGCGCAGCATGGCCTCCGTCTGAAATGAGACAAACGGAAATCCTTTCGAATGCGTCGCCGACTTCCACTTCCAGTAAAGGTCCGCGCCAAGAATACGCGTGGCGGTGTCGTTTCCCGAGGCGTTCGGGCCGAAAGCGCCGGACACTCCGGCGAGCAGCGTTTGCGTGTCGGTCAAATCAAACGAAACCGCATACCGCGGCACGAACAGCAAATCGCTGAATGACTTCAGCCGCGATTCGGAACTCAACCGTCCGAAATACGCTTCCTCCTCATGCGTGTTTCGAAAACTAAACGCCGTTTCTCCAGAACCATTCTGAATCGCCAGAAACAATTCCGAGTAAAAAGGCGTCGGCATCAGCCAGGAAATGCGCCCGCCAGGATTTCGCAGGCCATCCGGACCGAGCAATCGCGCATTGACCAGCGGAACATCTACGAAATCCCATGCGTGCGGATGCACCTGATTATGCCGGCCGAATTCGCTGAAGAACTGGCCGCCTTTGATTTGCAGGTTGGCCGGCAGGGACAGCGTTTCCAGATATGCCTCCTCGACTTCAAGCAAAGATTCCCCTTCGCGATCGATAAGGAAAATCAGGTTGCCCTGCGCGCGAAAGTAAGGATCGACCGTACCATTCAAAACCGCTTCCAGATTCTGCACTGTGAACCCGCGCTGATTGGGATCATGCCCGCCTAATTGAAGTTCACTCACCTCCTCGGCCGTCGATGTGCCGGCGGCAAACAAACCGTCGAAAGAGAGGTTCAAAAAACTCTGCTGATCGCCCGCAAGCCGGATCGGGTCAGCAGGTGACCACGGTTTAGGTCTGATTCCAGTAGCTTCAGGCGCCGCGTGGGGCTGGGCAACGGAAGCCGCCGGCGTCGCTGGCACAGGCGCGGCAACCGGCGAACGTGCGCGCTCGCAGCGTTCAAGTTTTTCTTCGAGCTGACGGGTTCGTTGCCGGAGTTCCTGCAATTCCTTTTTCAAGGCGTCAAGGTCGGTGTCGCCATCCGCTGCCCTGGCCAGGGGCAGGCACAAAGCCAAAACTGCCAAAATCAAAATCTTCTTATTCATTTCCATCCTCAGAGAAATGCTCAGCCGCACCATGGGCGGACTGTAGCAGGTTAAACATTGACCCATGTCAGGAGTCCCTCAGCGGGATCCCGACCGGACGAGTTACAGGATGGCAAAAGGCGGAGCGCGGCCGCGCTGGGAAGTCAACTGAAGCCAAGTCTGATGTGGCGGTTGAAATACGGGAGGCAAAATCCGCGCCGGAATCCAACGCGGCGAAATCTGCGCAATCGGGATGTCTGTGATCGAATTGCTTTGCCAGGCGCAGGCGGCGCACTGGTCGTGGGCCAGATCCGAGGAACGTTCATGCTCATGCAGTCCGGACCACAGAACGGAAAGCACCAGCAGCAGCAAACAAAGAAGAGCGCTGGCACTACGAGTTCTCATGAACGCCTGACGCTACGGAGCCGGTCGCCCGAAGTCAATGGTTAGATCGGGCGCGGAAGGGTTGAAGGGTTGAAGGGTTGAAGGGTTGAAGGGTTGAAGAGTTGAAGGGTTGAAGAGTTGAAGAGGGAAAAAGGATGGGATGCGTTTTGGGCGTTCGAATGCGCATCCGCGAGCGTGCAGAAGGATCTATCTCACGCTGCTGCGCCCAAAGAAAACCTGCAATCGATGCCAACGACCCTGTCAGCAAAATCGATTTTCCGCATAGAGCTGCTGGATCAATTCGTGGCGTGACAGCATCTGATCCAACCAGGCGCGGGTCCGCTCCGGATCGGCTTCGGCCAGATTGCGTTGCTCATTCGGATCGAGCGCCAGATTAAACAACTGCGTCCGTCCGGTCAGCACTTCGTGCAGCAACTTTTCATCGCCTAACCGTTCCCCCATCGTGCGCGGCCCAAAAGGGTTGTTGAAGGCGATGGGTGCGGGCATCGATTTCCTCAGCAAAGAACGCCCGATCGCATGATGGCAAAATGGCCGGCGAAACAAATCAATCAGCGTTGGCAATAAATCGAGCTGACTGCAGGGCTCGGAAATGACGCAAGGTTTTTTGAGATAGGCCGGCGCCAACACCAGCAACGGAATGTGAAGATTCTCCTCGAACAAGTTCTCCTGCTCGGTCCAGTTATCATGCTCGCCGAGCGGCTGCGCCGTGTCGGCCAGCACAAACAAAATGCACTTCCGATCGAGGCCACGCTCTCGAAGCATCCGCATCAAGAGCCCGAAACAATAATCGGTGTAAAAAAACGTGCGCAGAAACAACTCCTTTTCCGGATTGCCTGGAAACGAGTAAACCGGCGCGGCAAAACCGGAAGGCAGCTCGAATGGATGATGATTGGTCATCGTGAACAAAGTGCTGAAGCTCGGGCCCTCGTTTGATTGCCGCTCCAGCCACTCGACAAAATAGCGCATCAGGAATTCATCCGGCACGCCCCAGCCGCCCACCGACTTGGCGTCGGGAAAGCGACGCGCCATTTCCATCATGCCGTGCAATTGACGAAATCCGTTGCGTCTGAAAAAGGAGTCCTGGTTTTCGAATTCAAGACTGCCGTTGTGGAAATAAGCGTTTTGGTAACCCAACGATTCGAACAATTGGGGAACACCGGTCAATCTCGGGCACCGTTTCGAGTCGCCTTGAGCCGGTTTGGGCGTGAACCGCGGTGGAATTCCAAAGAGGCTGGACATCACCGCGCGCGCGGTTTGCACGCCGTTGCCGTAACATCGGGTGAATAACACTCCCTCTTTGGCGTACCGATCAAATTCCGGACTGGCGCCGGTATTCTCGTGAATCGCGCCAATCGTGCGGGCCGTGAACGATTCGAGAAAAAGGAAAATGACATGCGGCGTCTCTGCTGGCGGAAGGATCAGTTCAAAGTTGAGCTCACCCGCGTAACTCTCTGTGCATCGGAACAACGGCGCCTCATCTCGAACCGGCACGGATCTCTCGTTGGCTGCAATCAAATTCAAATTCTGCACAGCCGCGGTTGGCCGGCGCTTCTGCCTCGGCAGCGACTTGAACCAGTTGAGTTGAAATAAATACGCCGGGTTCCAAAGATAAATCGTGGCTCGCACCGGCCAGTTCCATCCACTGAATCCGGTGAGCAGGGCCAAAACCAGAACCGTGCTTAACAAATCCAAAGTCAGCGCCGGCACGCCGCTGTTTTGATAGGAAGCCCACAACAGCGCCGAGACCAATCCCCAATGAAAAAGCGCCAGTCCGGCCAACCACCAGATCGGCACGCCCACTTTGCGCAATGATTCTGAAAAAACCGGCAAGCATCTCAGGTAGGAAAGAAAATGACCGCTCATGCGCAACCCGAGCTGCGTCACCAGCACAAAATCAGACACCATGAACCAGTGATAAAATCCCACGCAGAGCGCGGAAAAAATCGCGGCCCAGACCGGTTCGTTCAACAGCGCAAGCCCCAGTGCGATCCCCAGCAGGCATTGCCCCGCCAGAAACAATTCCTGCAGAATCAATGTTCCCTGTTGCAGCAGACTCAGGCCGGACTCGACTTCGGCCCGCCGCAACACGCTCTTTCGGCGGCTTGCCACCCAGCGCAAGACCACAGGCACGCTCACCAGGAGAAACCAGAGCAGCAGCAAAGAACGGATTGAACCACTCGGAATGTTTGCCATGCGACTAGAATGCTGGGCCGAATTTGAGCAACGCGACGCGAGCAAAAAGTCCCCGGCTCACTCTGGCAAGTCAAAACCGTTTCAGCGTTCCAGGCAGCATCGACATGGCCGGCACCAACTGAAGGTGCACCTCAAAGCGCGCAGGGAACCCCACCAACAAAAGGTTGCATCGCACGGTCGCTTTCCAGAAGCTCGCGATATGGCCTGGCCACGTTCACTTTTAATCTTTTTGTACTGCGCTGGTTTCCTGTCCGTGTCGTTAGAATCCGCGGTGAAGGACGAGCTCTTTCCGCAGCCGGTTTCGGTTCAATACTCCAAGAGCCCCGAACTGGCGGGCGCTAAATGCCTGCGTTTGGCGGTGACTCGAGATGGCATCGTCTACGCCCAGACGACCGAGGGGTTGGCCAGAGCTTTTGAAAATCAGCTCGCTCTCGACCGCAGCTTCCGGCCTTTGGCCGGCAAGATGCCCCTGAGCATCGGCACCCATGCGGCCGGAAATCTTTATTACCTTTTTCCGGATAAATGGCTTTCCAACGCCGACGCGGGAAAACCACTGGGATTGCTGCCTCAACTGCCGCAACCGCATGCCACATCGATTTCCGTGAACGATGCCGGACAGGTGCTGGTGGTTTGGAATTATGATGTAGATCGGCTCGCTCTCCTCTTGTTCGAAAATGGGAATGCCCGCAAACTTCCCGAGATTTCCCGCGGCATTTACACGGCGTTCAGTCACGGCCGCGATTTTTATCTGGCCAGTGCCAACGAGCTTTTCCGGATTCGCGACGGAGAGATCGCCTCTTTTCACAAAGGCACGAACATCACCACCATCGCTTTTCGAAATGACAATTTGTTGGTAGGCACGAGCCAGGGCTATTACGGCTTAAAGCTGGCTTCTGGCGAGCCCGCCCTCCCGCGGCAAACCCGCCTGCCATGTGCGGACATCCGCTGTCTGGCCCCTGCAGAAAATGGCCTTTGGGCAGGCACATCACGGGGAGTGTTTTTCCGCGGCGATGACGGTCAGACGCGTTATTTCGCGTCCAAACGATGGCTGGACAACGACGAGGTCATGGCCATTCAACTGGATGCGAAGGGGGACCTGTTCGTGCTCACTCAAACGGGCCTGAACAAAATCGAGTTCCGCCCCATGACCCTGGCGCAAAAGGCAGCCCAGTACGAACGCAAAATTCGCCAGCGCCATATCCGCTTTGGATTTTGTTCCGAATTGCGGATGTTGACTCCCGGCGACATCACGTCGGCAGAGATGATCGACACAGACAATGACGGGACCTGGAGCAATTACTACATGGCTAGCCAGGCGTTTCATTATGGCGCGACCGGATCTGAGGAAGCGCAGCGTCATGCCTGGGAAACGTTCACGGCGTTTGAACGCCTTTTGTCGATCACGGGAACGAACGGTTTTATCGCGCGCACCTTCGAACGACGCGGATTCAAATTCTCCGATCCGGACCGCTGGCGCGATGCCGCGGATCCGAATTGGGAATGGAAAGGTCACACCAGCAGCGATGAAATCATCGCCCACACGTTCGGCTCGGCTGTGATGTGGGAATGCGTGGCCAAAACCGAATCCGAAAAACAGCGCATCGCTAAATTTTATGACCAGATCATCGGCCACATCGTGCGGAACAATTTTTACCTCATCGACGTGGATGGCGAGCCGACCCTGTGGGGGCGCTGGAACCCGGAATACGTCAACTGGTATCCGCACACGATCGGCGACCGCCGGCTCAACAGCGCCGAAATCATCGCCATGCTGCAATTCGCCTACAAGGTGACGGGAAAGGAGCTTTACCGCGCGAAAGCGTTTGAGTTGCTTCGCCAGCATGGATACCTGGAAAACATTCGCAGCAGTTTGAAGAAAATTGCGCCGACGGCCGGCTACGTTTTTCGCGGAAACGACATGGGTAATGAATGGAATCATTCGGACGATCTGCTCGCTTTCGTGGCCTACTGGGTTTTGCATCGGTTCGCGTTCGACGAGGAGTTGCGCGCCATTTATCGCGAAGCGATTCGCGATCATTGGGAAATGGAAAAGGCGGAGCGCAATCCGATCTGGAACTTTGTTTACGCGAGCACCGGCGCGCAAGACGCCGATGTGGACGGAGCCGTTTGGATATTGCGTCATTTCCCGCTCGACCTGCGCACGTGGCGCGTGACCAATTCGCATCGGGAGGACATCACGCGGATGCCGGCGAATTTTCGCGGTCAGGAACTGGCGGAGTTGCTGCCGCCGGACGAGCGGCCGATCACGCGATGGAACACGCAATCGTTTATCCTGGATGGGGGTGATGAAGGCCGCATCGAATTTGCCGGCGACGAATTTTTGCTGCCCTATTGGATGGGGCGTTATTTGAAATGGATCGAATAGGATCGGGGAAAAAGGAGAACCGGCTGGAGAGAGAACCAGCCGGTTCTTTGCAGGAGTCCGATGCGATCGCTCAATTAAGCCAGAAGCCGCAGAGCGGATTGCGGGCTGGCATTGGCTTGCGCCAACATGGCTGTGCCCGCCTGGACCAGGATGTTGTAACGCGCGAAGTTCGTGCTTTCCTCCGCCACATCCACATCTTTGATCCGGCTGTTCGAAGCCGAGAGGTTGTCGCGAAGAATGCCGAGCTGTTCACTGGTGTAGTTCAACCGGGCATTGGAAGCGCCGACCGTGGCGCGGTCCGAAGCCAATTGCGTGAGCGCATTTTTCACATTCGTCAACGCGGTCGCAGCGGTCGAAGTGGTCGAAACCGAAGAACCGGTGGCGGAGGTGTAGCTCGCGTGGCTGAGGTTGATGCCCGACATGCTGAACGTGTTGCCATCGGTATCGATGGTCACGCCAAGCGCCGTGGAACCGAACAAGCTCACGCCGTTGAAGTCGCGAGTGGCAGTGTTCGTAATGAACGCTCCCAGAGTCGAGAACTCCGAGTTGTAGAGCGAGCGGTCCGCATCCGTTTTGGTCACGTCCTGAGCCAGGACGGCCAGTTCACTCATCCGATCGAGCGCTTTCTGCACTTTCTGCAGAAAGCCGTCGCGCGTCTGGTTGAACGAGATGGCGTTGCCCACGTTGTTGTTGGCGGCATTCGCGCGGTTGATCTGCGCATCGAAACGCAGCGAAACCGCGAGACCGGCGGCATCATCTTCCGGGTTCACAATTTTGGAACCGGACGACAAGCGTGCCAGTGATTTGGCCAGTTGACTTGAGGATTCCGAGAGCAAGCGAGAGCTGCTCAAGGCCGACGTATTTGTATTGATTACCATAGACTTCTTCCATGAGTCACCCCCTGATGGGGCTTTGTTATTCACGGCTTCCTTGCCGCTAGGTGATGTTTCGATCGAGGCACATCACCATTGGCCTCGCTGACGTTTGGCGGTCGCCAGCCACCGATCGCAAGATATCGGTGCTATCGGCGAATCCCGGAAAAACTTTAAAGAACCCATGAAACCCACTTGAATCCGATTTGTGTTGGCCCGCGAAACACACGAACCACACGAAAGAATTTTGAGTCCACAGGGCCACAAGCGCCTGTTCCCTTTTCGTGTGTTTCGTGGGCAGATCGCGTCTGCCTACAGCACCAGTCGCTCGTATTCCAGTTTGGGGTAATGTCCAAAATTGATCAGCAAGCCAAGTTTGAATCGCGTGGCATGTAAATAGTTCAAAACTTGCGCCCGGTGTTCATCGGTTAATCCCGAGACCGC
>JBFMDG010000078.1:0-15934 GCA_040754135.1 Verrucomicrobiota bacterium | reverse complement strand
TCGAATTCCTGGAGAGAGAGTTTGCTGTCTTTGTTTTCATCCGCCTGGCTTAGGAAAGCGGGGGCGAGAAACATGCCGGGACCAAACGCGCCCGGACCACCGCCGCCGCGCATTCCACCGGGACCGCCTCGACCCCCTCCTCCCGGACCGCCAAAAAATCCACTGCCGCCTTTTGGCTCCATCGCCTCCCATTGTTCAGGGGTGAACGTGAGGTGCACCGTCCAAACTTTGGTCATCTGAAACAATTCCGCGGCCTTATCTTTATCTTGTGGATCTTTTGCTTCGAGATTTGGACTGATGGCCAGCACTGGTCCCAGGAGAAGAAGCCCCGCCAAAGTCGCAGTGCAGGTGCGGGAAGCAGGAAAATGTGAATTCATTGAGAGAAAGAAGGTTTCGCAAGTTGCATGGTCACGCGACGAGAGACAAAAGGGTTCGTGTTTTCGTTACAGCACGATCCATCATTCCATTTGAAACGACATTCGGACAGCGATTGGCGGCGTTGAATCGCGGCACCGTTCGCCACGGACCGGCCCGCTCATGCCGTCGCATCGGATAGAATTTCGACATTCCAAGGTTTATGCCCAGGTTCCGGGAAAAAGTCGCGCTCAGAAATTCAAACGCTGAAAGCGCTCTTTTGTGTCGCAACTATTTCCGGAGGGTTGGAATAGCGTTGAACGCTTCTTGTCTGTGCAGCGTTGATTCCGGAACTGAGCTGCGCAACTTTTGCGCGATTGTTCAGGGTCGAGGATGCCAGGACCGGACCGGGCAGAGCGCGCGCGCTGTCGAGTTGGGCTGGCGGCGCCGACAACCGTTGTCAGCTCATTGCAAGGTTCCGAGCCTGAAAAACTTTGTTGGCTCGTCCGCTGGTTCGGTCAAAACCCGAAACGCCCCTTCCACCTGTCCTGCATTGAAAACCGTCTGCCACGATTCCTGCAGACCGGGGGCGGAAGTGGTTTGCAGGAGGAAATTCGTGGCGTTGGATGGCCAGAGCACTTTTACGACTGAGCCGGCGCTGCGTTGAATTTGAAGCGACGCCACCGCTGGCGTGAAGATTTCCACAACTGAATTCGTTCGAAGTTGCAGAATCAATCGGCCATCAGCCTCGATGTATTCAAAATGCGGTGGAGCGGGAACAGGCACATGGCCATTCACGGTCACGCGCGGTTTTTTCCAAACACCGTTGACCAGAATCTTGTAGGGCTTGGCCGGCCAGCCCCGCACAGTGAACCGCAACCCATCCGCCCTTTCCGTGGCATCGGCGATTTCACCCGGCGCATGCACAAGCAATCCATGCCGCAAAAATGCGCGAAAATGATAGATCGGAGCATCGCCAAACAAATGCGCAGCCGGAGCCAGCACCGTGGCGGGGTTGATGGCCGGACCGTCGCGATGCTGCGCGCGTAATTGAAAAATATCCGGCAACAAACCTTTGCGATCGGAATCGGTCTCCGGCCAGGAATGTTGGATGCCCGCGATGGCTATGCCATCGGCAATTTGTTTCCAAGGCCCGGCCGGATCATGAGGATGCAATCGATGCAGGGCTTCGGCGTAAACCAGACCGCACCATTGCACCGGTAATCCAATCCAAACCGGCGCAACCCAACTCGTCGCGCCCAGCACCGGAATCGTGCTGTAAAGTCCAATCGGTTGCGCGGTCGGCGGCGTCAGGTAAACAAACGTCACCCCAGTCCATGCCCAATGCTTCGCCTGTTCCAGAAAAGTTCTGTCGCCCGTCAATTCGTAGCCGAGGGTATAAGCCCGCACGAGGTTCGCCGATGCCAGAATATCCGGCGTGTGCAGCGGAACTTCCCACGTCTGCGCGCCGCGCGGCACGGTGTCGCGAAATTTCTCGAGCGCACGCAGATGTTTGAGGCCGGTGTCGATCAGCTCTTTGTCGCCGGAAAACAGCGCCGCTTCGAGCAGCGAAACAACCACTTGCGCGGTCAACCCATTGGCATCGGGCGCGAAATGCGTTTTGCCGTAGTCGGTGCCATTGGACGGTTTCTGGTAGTGCACCGAACCATCCGGTTGAAAGCGTCCGAGCAAACCGCGCCCGCTATTCTCCGCGTGAACAGCATTCTCTGCCACCGGGCCGTAAACCAGCGCCGGAGCCGGATAACGGATGTGGCCGACCGCTGCCGCATTGTAGGCACCCGATGCAACCTGGCTGAGAACACCCGGCGACGTGTTCGTCAGCCGCGTGGCCAAATCAGCATCGCCGACCTTTCCCGCCAGCCAATCCATCCAAAGCGCGGCATCTGCGGCTGGTTGGGCACCGAACCCCGGCCACACGGCATGCCGCATCAAATTGCCTTCGCGAATTTTTGAATCGAGCCAGCCCGATGCAGCGAGTTTGTAATAGGCCCGCGCGGTGTAACCGGATGACGGCAACGGCGGCAACCCGCGCAAAGCGACATATTGCTGCACCGCGGGCACGATGCTGCGGCCGAGCCCACCGATGAATTGAGCGCGCAGAATGAGCGGCTGATTGGCCCGAATCAATTCCGCCGAATAGGGAAGGAGATTGCTTTCTTCACGGTTGTTTCCATCGGAGCCGGGATAAAGAATTCCCATCAGATGACCGCCGGACTGAAACAGCCGGTCCGGGGAATCGAATGCCGCGCAAAAAACGGCGGACTGTTCCCAAATCAACCCGATGTAGCGGTCGCGCGAAGCAAGCGCGATCAAAGGAAAGGTGATCTTCAATTGGTCCGGCACTTGTCGTTTCGAGGCTGGGCCAATCACGTCCGCTTCGGAACTGCTCGGTTCGTTGTCGAGGTATTCGAGGCCGGCAAACAGCGCTTGCGTTTTGTTCGTTCCATAATTTCCCAAGCCGGGCAGCAAGGTCACCATCGGCAAGTAGAAAACCGCGCGATCGCGATCGACCGTGACGCGCGATTCCACATCGATTACGCCCGGCGTGTGTGGGTTCGTGCTAAACCATTGTTCGATCTGCCAGCGTCCGGCATCGGGATCGAGCAGTTGCGCCGTGACGCGCAGCCGGCCGGCGTCCAATGTGGCCGAAACCGGCAAGGCATTGGCCAGTTGCAGCCAGCGCGGTTGGGTGCCGATCACGTAGCCGATCAATCCGCTCGTGTTGCCCGACGCCATGCGTTCCCTGGAAATCTCGAGGGCAAAACTGCCCAGGCGATCGCGATTGTGGAGCAGCTTGAGATCACCCGTTGTGAGAGAAAGCGCATTGGCTGTAATTTGGGGCGCGATCGGTTTCGGCCAGGCCGGGGCTTGGAAAGCGATGCGTTCCTCGAAACGCAGCGACGCCAGCACACATCGGCCGCTTGTGCCGGGCGGATCGATGCGGATTCGGTAGGCCGGCCCGAGCGCGGGCAAACGCACTCGCGACTCAAACCATTCCCCTGCGGGAACGCTGAACCGGACCGAGTTCGCTTCTGTGGCGCCGGTTTGAAAATAAAAGATTTGGCAGGAACCGGCTTGATCCGACTTCAAGCGCAATTTCAACCAGAGCGGTGTTCCGGCAGGATAATCCCGCGCTGGACCAATCAGGTAGGGATCGCCGCCGCTAATGTTGACCACCAGCCCTTCAGCCGTTGGTTGCAAACTCGAAATATGATTCGCCGCTTGCCATCCTTGCGTGCCGGAGGGTTGGGTGAAATCGAATTCAGGCAAAGCGGCGCCTGCGGGCGAAAAGAAAAACGCGAAGGCGACCACAGCCCCAAGCCGCGCCATCTGGTGATAGATCAGATCGTTCACACCGGAAATCGTAGGACGCATCATTGGCTGAGTCTCTTGACCAGAGTCAAGATCGATAAGCATCAATTCCTCTCGTTGCCTTGAGAGTCAAGGAAGCAAATCTGCGCGTCCTGCGGGACACTGATTTGAGTTTGGCCCCCGCTCCCGGGCCGCTCCCGCGCTTTAAAACTTTAGCTTTGACACGCGCCTCAAATCCAAGTGGCATTCTGCATCACGATATGAAAAGTTCTTTAACGCTGCTTCTTTCACTTTGCTTCCTCATGACAACGCTCACGGCTGCTGCCAAGGATGACCGCTGCTATGAAATGCGGATTTACTACGCTCCTCCCGGAAAGCTCGAAGATTTAAACGCGCGCTTCCGCAATCACACACTGCGCCTATTCGAAAAGCACGGCATGCAAAATATTGGCTACTGGGTCCCGATCGAAAATCCCGACAACAAACTCATCTACATTCTGGCCTATCCCAGTCGCGAGGCGCGCGATAAATCCTGGAAATCGTTCATGGCCGATCCGGATTGGCAAAAAGCCTGGAAAGAATCCGAAGTCAACGGCAAGCTCGTCGCCAAAGCGGAATCTATTTTTCTGGAAGCAACCGATTACTCGCCGGAAATCAAAGTTTCCAAATCGAGCGAACCGCGCACTTTCGAACTTCGCACTTACACCGCCTCCGATGGAAATCTGAATGCGCTCAACGACCGCTTTCGCAACCACACCGTGGCCCTGTTCAAAAAGCATGGCATGTCGAACATCGGTTATTGGGTCAAGGCCAAAGATCAACCGGATGCCGACAAAACATTGATTTACATCCTCGCCCATGGGAGCAAGGAAGCCGCCGCGCAATCGTTCAAAGGTTTTCGCGAAGATCCCGATTGGGTGACAGCGCGAAAAGCTTCGGAAGAAAAAGCGGGTGGATCTTTGACCGCGCGCGACGGCGTTAAATCGGTGTTCATGAAGGCCACCGATTATTCGCCCATGAAATAATCAGAGTCGCAGTTCCGAACTTCAGAACTGCGCTTCAGCCAAAATGGTTTCTGCAATGGGTGGCCGAAGCGGCGCGCCGCCTCCCGACGATGAACTTCGATCATCACGGAGCGACTCGGCTTTTCAACGGGCGATCGCGAGTCAGAATTCCGCGGGGATGACCGAACCAACTTGCAGCCGAACAGCGTCCTTTGCATGCTTTGATCTCTTGCTGGCCAATCGTCCGCCCCTTCGGGTCAATTTCAACCACACCATGCCCTCGCTAAAAAGACATCAACGCGATTGGGAAGATCTGGGCCGGCTCGATCCGTTCTGGGCGATCCTTTCCGAACCAGAGCGACAATTCGGTCGCTGGGAATTGGAGGAATTCTTTCGAACCGGCGAACGGGAAATCGCCCTCTTGCTCGAGGACGCTGAGCGGTTAGGGATTCCGAAAGAGCGCAAACTTGCCTTGGATTTCGGCTGTGGAGCAGGTCGGCTGACGCGCGCGCTAGCCAAGCGATTTGAACGCTGCCTGGGCGTCGATATTTCCGAACCGATGCTGGCCCGAGCTCGCGAACTCAACGCCCAATTTGCCAACGCAGAATTTCTTCAAAACTTCGCTCCACATTTGCAAGCGATCGGCCCGCGCGAGTTTGATTTCATTTACACGCATTTGGTTTTTCAGCATTTGCCCAAGGCCAGCCTCGTCTTGGGATACATCGTGGAGTTTTTGCGCCTCCTCAAGCCGCAAGGTTTGCTCGTGTTTCAAGTTCCGCATGCCATGCCCGCATGGCTGCGGTTTCAACCGCGACGCTTGCTTTACCTTGGCCTCCGCAATGTGGGTTGGCGAAGCGAGTTTCTTTACCGCCGCTTGCGGCTCGACCCCATGAAGATGATCACCGTGCCTGAATCCACCGTCGTCCAGACCGTGACTGCAAACGGCGGATCCATCCTGGAAATCAGGCGATCAACGATGCCCGCGCTGTTCGGAACCGCCATCGACAATCGATTTTATTTTGTCACAAAAACCAAAGCCGGGTGAACCGCGAACACTTCGGCACTTCGGCACCGATGAATCTACGCAGTTCCGGTTTGGTTTCCTTTTCCAGCGGCCATCGACTCCAGCCAATCGCAAGCCAGCGGCAGCACGTTGCTCCAATGGAATTCCTTGGCCCGGTTCCAGGCATTGCGGCGATAGGCTTGGTACCGATCCCGATCCGCCGACAATCGCATGAGGCTGTCCGCGAGAGCTTCAGGAGTTTCCCGGTCCGCAACGAGACCGGTCGAATCGTGAATGGTTGATTCAATTAATCCGGCAACCGGATAGACCACGGCAGGAGTGCCCATGGCATTAGCTTCAATGACGTTCAATCCCCAGCCTTCCCGCTGTGAGGTGTGTAGAAGCAAGTGCGCTTCGCGCATCGCCCTGTCC
This sequence comes from Verrucomicrobiota bacterium, assembly GCA_040754135.1. Classification (GTDB taxonomy): domain Bacteria; phylum Verrucomicrobiota; class Verrucomicrobiia; order Limisphaerales; family SIBE01; genus JBFMDG01. The sequence goes on along the minus strand of JBFMDG010000078.1, from coordinate 9,808 downwards.
TTTTCCGCCTCGGGCAGTTCGCCGGTGAACTTTACAACCGAACCCAGACTCAGATCGCCAACCAGACGCCGCAGTTCGGGTTCGCATTGACCGGTGCCGACGATGGTCAATTCCGCTGGAACCCCATAACGGATTAACACAGGCAATGCGCGAACGGCTTGATCGACACGCTTGTTTGGGGCCAGGCGGGAAACAACGATTAATCGGAGCGGACTGGTCAGCGGTTTGTCATCGAGCGGTTCAATGGCTTTGGTGTGGACGCCGTAACGAATGATGGTGACCTGTTTCACGCCGTGGCGGTGCAATTGATCGCGCGTGGATTCGCACGCCGTCCAGAAAGGAACGTTTCGATAGAGCCAATGGGTCCAGCGCTCCTGCCAGCGCCCGAAAGCGCTGATGGGCCAGGGATAAAAGGCCGACCATATTGGGCCGAGCACCTCGTGAATGTAAGCGACGCATCGGGTGTGACACCACCAGGGAGCGAACCAGGGAATGCCGTGATGCTGATCGGCTACGAGATCGAACGGTCGTTGCTGGCGATACCATTTTCGCGCGTGCAAGATGGAAGAGCCTTTGCCCCCGCCCCGCACGATGTGCACCCCCTCGATAACTTCCTCTGGCAAGCATCCTGGAAAGGCATTGGCGAACCAGAATGTTTCATGTCCCCTTCCTGCCAAAGCCGACCAATAAGCGAGCGTGACCCGCTCCGCCCCGCCAGCCAAGGGATTGCGCGGGTCCCGCCAGTTAAGCATCAGGAAACGCATGCCGGATTACGCGGGAGCAGTCTCCCTGGCGAATTCAGCAACCAAAATCGCGTTCGCATATGGGAAGGGATGTTTATAATCACAGGCGAGCGCTTCGGTCTTCGAACTCGGAACCCATTTAAACCGTTGGATTTTTTTATAATAAATCTCCTCGGCAGTTCCGAGCGCATTCTGAGCGATCATTTGGTCCAGATCTGGATTATAGCCAATGGGCACCGTCATCACCATTTTCCCAGTGGGTTTCAACAGCTTTCGACAGGAGGCGATGGCCGAAAGAATCTTTTTGCCAGATCCTTCCGGAGATTCATCATCGAACCCAATATGTTCGAAGGTGGAAATGGAAAGGACCAGGTCAAATCTTTCTGTCGGATGAAACTCGACGATATCCGCGTTAATGATACCGGGGCCTTTCTCAAATTTATCGAGCACTTGGTGTCGAATCACACCGTAATGGGAAAGCACGTTTCCCACTTCGAGCGTGGTGCCACTCGCAAACTCCCGCAGATATTCATGCGCAATGGGAACCTCGATGCACCGCTCTGATGCCCAGGTCATGTTGTAGCGGTGATAAAAGCAGCGAAGTTCTTTTCCTTTGAATGAGAATGAGCACGTCGGAAGCAGCGGGATAATCAATGGAGCGAAGATCACCCTCAGAGGCTTCAAAACCATCTCCCTGGCGCCGAATCGCCGCACGAACCATTTAACCTTGGCGAGTTTACTATTGTAAAGGTGACGCGTCATTCAGGCCTGCCGCAAGTCAGGTGTTGTTCAACCGAACATAGCGACCCAAACTTCAGGCCAGAAGCAAATTCTGAAAGAGATCAGTAGAAGCTGGTGTCTGTCGAATATCCACGCACGAGCCCAATTTCGTTGTTGTCGGGGCGAGTTTTTGGCAGATCGAATTTCTTGGAAGATTTCCAAATGACCCTGCCGTCGCCGTACAAATGATGAACGCCACTGAAACCTGACAAATTGGGATCGCCTGCAGAGCCAAGCTTTCCGTGGTTGTAGTAGTAGCGACGGTCCGCATTCCAGTGAAATAGCAGGTCCGCCATTAACAATCGGTCGCTTAGTAATCGATCCTCGACCAAATCCTGAGGGCGGCTGGCTTGGCCACTGGCCCATGTTTCAGCGCGCGCAAAATAAGAATATGACGTGGTGATGAAGCCCCAGTTTTTGGCCTGGCTCCTCACAGATTCTTTCGACGGTTTCTTGGCGCTCGGACACCACCAAATCCCCCCCACATCCAAGTCATCGACCGATTGGGAAAACCGGATTCCTGGCAAATAGGGCGCCATCGCCTCGACATTGTAAAACTCGCGACCGGAAGTAGCTCGAACATTTATTACAGACGGAAGCAGGTATGTACCAGATGGCACAACAGTGCTTAAGGGGCGCCCTTTGTAATCGTCGGAGTAGAGAGTCAGACTTATCCCGAACTGGCGCAGGTTTGAAATGCAGTTGGCTCTACGGCCTTGCTCCTTTGCCTTCGAAAGCGCGGGCAATAATAATGAGGCCAGAATCGCGATGATGGCGATGACCACCAATAATTCGATTAAAGTAAAACCGCGTCGGTCCTTGTGAAATCCTGCCTGTCCTTTCTTCTTCATGCCAAACCCTTCTGTTGCCGATGAAATGATTGCCGACACTTTATTGAAAATGTGGGGCTATGATCAAGAAGAATAGAGCGCCTTCATTATTGACTATTTCTTGTTGTTGGATCTTGCCGGAGCAAATGCCTCTATAAAATCCATCTTGTGACCACGAGATACTGGCGGTGCCTCACGATGGGAGCTCCGAGCCGCCAGTCGCATCGGGGCGAAGTTCCCGCCGCAATAGCCAAATATTCGCAGAGCGCTCAGTCGACCTATTCTCAACCTCCTCGTGGCTTCACTGACAACCGCGAAAATCAACTACGCATGGAAAGAAAACGCTTCTGGAAACTTCCCCTTTAAACTCCGGTCAAAAAAAACTCGCCTCGAAGGCGGCTTTGACCAAACATCTCGGCAGCGGCGGAATTGGTTCCGCCATTGATGAAAGCAAAAATCATTGTCACTCCGAAAAAGGCTGTGCTCGATCCCCAGGGCAAAACCATTCAGGGCGCTCTCGAACACATGGGCTACACCGGCATCAAAGCCGTTCATGTGGGCAAGTATCTCGAGATCGAAGTCGAAGGCGACCGCGACACGGTGCGCCAACAGATCGATGAGGCCTGCCACAAACTCCTCAGCAATCCCGTGATCGAAGATTATCACTTCGAGCTGGAGTGAACCTCCATCTCCTGCGCATCAGCCCTGGGGAGGAGCAATGAACGCACACGCATCGACTGTCCTCGTCTGTGGATGACATGACCAGTTTCGTGCGGTTGACAAGACCTCCGCTTCTGCCGAGTAATTACCCGTAATGAACTTCGCTGTCCTCCAATTTCCGGCGTCGAACTGCGATCAGGATGCGGTCCACGTCCTTCGCAATGTGTTCGGTCATTCGGCGCGCTTTGTCTGGCACAAAGAATCCTCGCTCGGCGATGCGCACGCCGTCATCATTCCCGGCGGGTTCAGCTATGGCGATTACCTCCGCACCGGCGCGATCGCCCGCTTCAGCCCGATCATGCAAGCAGTGCAAAGCTTCGCCGCCAACGGAGGGCCAGTGCTCGGCATTTGCAATGGCTTCCAGATTCTGGCCGAAGCCGGCATGCTTCCCGGCGCGCTCATTCGCAATCGCTCGCTCCAGTTCCGGTGTGAACATGTCTTCCTGAAAACTCTCAATCACGACAGTCCTTTTACCTGCGGCATTCCAGCGGGCAAACTCCTCCGCATCCCGGTCGCTCACGGGGAAGGCTGCTACTTCGCCGATGCAACGACCATTGCGCGATTGCAGGCCAATCACCAGATTCTCTGGAAATATGTGAACGCGAAGGGGGAAATCACCGACGACGCCAATCCGAATGGCTCGGTCGAGAATATTGCCGGCATTTGCAACGAAACGCGCAACGTGGCCGGGTTGATGCCGCATCCGGAACGCGCGTGCGAGCCGCTGCTCGGCAGCGACGAAGGCCGTCAGATTTTCGAAAGCCTGATCCAATGGCTCGAATCGCGCCAAGGCGTCAAAGCGGCCTGAGGGAAATCAGCCTTGCCGCCGTTCAAACTCTCCTTCGGTCAGCAGACTGCAGCCTGCGGGCTCAGGGCGAAAAAATGGAATCCTAAATCGCGCAAATCCGCGGCAAGGGGCTTTTAAATTCTCATGGGCCAGATTTTGGGGACAAGATACATGGCCAAACCGTAAATCAGAATTGTCAGCACCGAACCTACCTTCAGAAAATCAGTGAACCGGTAGCGTCCGAGACCATAAACGAGCACGCACGAAGGTTCCAGCGGGGTCAGGTAGGAACAACTGGCGGCGACGGCGACGGTCATGGCGAAAGTGCGCGCATTTAAATCGAGTTGAAATGCCGTCTCGATCGCCACCGGAAGGACCACCACGGCCGCGGCCTGATTCGACATCGGTTGGGTCAGCAAGACCGTCAGGAAAAAGAATCCGGTCAAAAGCCAGAAAGGATCCGCGCGCCCCACCGTATCTACAATCACACCGGCGAGATATTTAGCCGTGCCGGTATGTTCCATGGCGGCGCCGAGCCCGAGCATGCTGCCGATGAGAATGATGGCTTTCCATTCCACTTCGCGATAGGCCTCTTCTGGAGTGATGCAACGTGTGAGGAACACGCCAATCACTCCCAATAACATGGCGACGGCAAACGGCACCAACTGCGTCGTTCCCAAAGCCAGCGACCCCACGAAAATGGCGACCGCGATGCGAGCGCGCCGGCGATTGGGCCGGTTCTCGACGACTTTTCCCAGAATGCGAAAGGTGTTATCGGATTCGAGGGCCGCGATGTTGGCTTTGGGACCTTGCAGGAGGAGAACATCTCCCATGCGCAGGGGCGCCTCACTTAATTTGCGCCGGATGTTTTCCCCGTGGCGATTGATGCCAAGCACCTGCAATCCGTATCTCTCCCGAAACCTCAACCCTTTCAACGTCCGTCCTATCAACGGCGATTTGGGCAACAGAATCGCCTCTACCAGGCCGACATCTTTCGATTGAAGATTGGGATCGGTTGCTTTGATGTCCGCTTTGATTTCAATCCCGGCGGTGTCCTTGATTTTGAGGATCTCGTCACTCTTGCCTTCGACCAAAAGAATGTCGCCCGCTTGCAACACCGTATTCGCGCCGGGAACGAGATGCTGATTCTTTTCCCGCACCAGCCGCAGCACCGTCAGGTCAAGATCCCTACCCAAGGCCGATTCGGCGAGTGTTTTGCCGACCAGATAGGACGTCGGCAAAATGATGATTTCGCTCAGGTAGGGCCGCACGCCGAAATCTTCGAGCAATTCCTCGGGATTAGCGCGATTGGGAATCATTTTTCTGCCGATCAACGCCATGTAGGTGAGTCCGACAATCGCTATGGGAATTCCGACCGGGGCTAATTCGAACATACCCATCGGTTCCAATCCGAATCGCGGCATCAATCCGCTAATGACGATGTTGGTCGATGTGCTGATGAGCGTTACCGAACTGGTCAGGATGGAGGAAAATGCCAGTGGCAAAAGGAATTTCGAGGGGCTCACTTTGGCGCGTGTCGCCAAGCCCATGACGATCGGGACAAAGAACGCCGTTGCCGCAGTGTTGCTGATGAACGCGCTCAATCCGGCTGCAGCCACCATGATCACCAGCAGCAGGCGTGTCGGATGATCTCCGGTGTAACGAATAATTCCTCGCGCGACCAGATCCATCAATCCGGTCCGCAAAAGCGCGGCGGTCATGATGAGCAATCCCAGGATGAGGATGACCGTGTCGCTGCCGAATCCTGCAAAAGCCTGATCCGCGGGCAACAATCCGGGGATCAAAATCAAACTGAGCAGCACCGCCAGGGCAATAACATCCGCCGCCACCCATTCCAGGCAGAAGAAGACAACCGCCAGGAGGATGATCAAAATTAACAGGGCAATTTCCAAAGTCATAAATCACCCGACCTAAACGCAACCTGCAAGGGCGCTCGAACGCCGGCCAGCATCCGTTGACGCGACAATGGAGCGGAGTCTTGCAGTCACAATCATCCGAATGCGGCGCGGTCTTCCCGCAACCGCACGACGCCGCTCGGCGATCAGGATCTTTCACGCCGGCGTGCCGAGCCCTCCGACATCAGCCGGAGGGCTCTTCCAATAGCAGTGCGCCTTCTTTGCAGCAAGCTTTCCCCGGCGGAAACGATCGGGAATTTTCACCTTGGACAACTGGTTTTGGCTGGCCGAACCATCGAACACCCCACAGTCATGAAAAAGCCCGTGGAAATTGTGGACAACGCGAAGAAAAATGTCTCAAAAGATTACCCTTTGGGGTGGTTCTGAGAGCGCTCAAATCGGTGAGGTAAAAACCCGAAAAAAATCTTAATTTTTTTCTTGCCTGCCATTTGAGTTCTCCAGGGAATGATGTAAACTTTGCGCCAACGGGGTGAAGTGGTAGTCATCCCAGGGTTGGGCCCCCAGCCACGAGCAATCGTGACTGGGGGTTTTTTCGTAGTGAAAGGAAACCCGCGCCACCAAATCCTTCAGAATCCCCTCCGCTTTTATGGACCCGCAAAGCTGTGTTCGATATTCGCCTCCCGCACGGAACGAAGCTTCCTTGCGGCGAAATACCACCCATTGGGAGAGTGAGACACCACCTAACGAGGAGAACAAAGGTGTCCCTGGAAGCCAGTCACGTGGGAGACCAAGCGGGTTGGATCGGTTTTACGATTGGGCCACGCATAATACGTGGCCAGCGTGTCCATCATGCGCACCAGATCCGAAAAACGCGATGGTTTCACCAGGTAAAGATTGGCTCCCAAAGAGTAAGCTCTCCGGATATCTGCGTCGTTTTTCGATCCGGACATCACCACCACCACCAGATTGGCGTACTCCGGCAGATGGCGGATCGCACTCAAGACTTCGAAACCCGACGTTTGCGGCATCTTCAAATCGAGCAAAACCAGCGTCGGCCGTGGAAATCGCTTTCGATCGCTGTAGTTGCCTTCACCGTTGATGTAGCGCATGGCTTCGGTCCCGTCCTTTACCAATTGAATCGTATCGATGATCCCCACTTTCCGAAAAGCCAGGCGAATCAAAACCACATCATGTGGATTATCGTCCACCAACAAAATGACCGGTCGTGCCGGAAAGGCTGCATCGCTCATAAACACGACCGATTTTTATCAGAGTGAATCCGGTAAGCCCATCCGGGGTGAACCTGAAATGCAATTGGGGATTTCCCCTGAATCCATCGGTGCCCCAGCAGGCTTCGGGAAATCAAATCACTCCGGTCCAGACAGGCCCGCAGCGAAGCGCCGGAATCCGATCAGAGTTCCCGACCGGTCAGGCGCCGATAGGCTTCGAGATACTTCGCTTCGGTTTTGGCAACAACCTCCGCCGGAAGCGGCGGGGCCGGCGGAGTTTTGTCCCAATCCAAAGTCTCGAGGTAATCCCGGACAAACTGCTTGTCGAAGCTCATCTGCCCTCGCCCGGGTTGATACTGATCGGCCGGCCAAAAACGGGACGAATCCGGCGTCAGCACCTCATCGATCAAAATGAGTTCCCCCTCGAAATACCCGAATTCAAATTTCGTATCGGCGATGATAATACCCCGATCCCGCGCGTAATCGCGGGCGGATTTGTAGATTTGCAGGCTCAAATCGCGAACGCGTTCCGCAGTCTCTTTGCCGGTGATCCGCGATGCTTCGTCGAAATCAATGTTCAAGTCATGGCCGGTCTCTGCTTTCGTGGCGGGAGTGAAAATCGGCTCGGGCAGCTCGGACGACTCGACGAGCCCGGGTGGAAGTTTAATGCCGCAAACGGTTTGGTTGGCGCGATATTCTTTCCACCCCGATCCGGCCAGATAACCGCGCACGACGCACTCGATGGCGAGCGGTTGAGCCTTCTTCACGATCATGCTGCGACCGCCGAGTTGATCGGTGAACGGTTGGAGTGAATCAGGGAGAGGATCGCGCGCGCCCAACGCCCGATGGTTCGGGACGATCGACTCCGTCCGATCGAACCAGAAATGGGAAATCTGCGTCAGGACTTCGCCTTTGCGCGGAATGCCATTCGGCATGATCACGTCGAAAGCGGAAATGCGATCGGAAGCGACAAACAGGAGCGTCTCGCCCAGATCGAAGATGTCGCGAACTTTGCCGCTTTTGATTTTGCGGATACCCGGCAGTTCAAATTGTAGAAGAGGCTGGTTCATCGGCGCGGCATTGTAGGATTCAATCGATTCGAGCCAAGCGCAAAATGAAAACCAGGTTTATCTCACGGTTTAGCAAGCATATTTCCAATTCCGCGATTTGCCCTCCGCCATCCATTGAATGGCCGTTTCCAATCGGCGCTGGCGCGTAGCCTCGCTCTTCGCTTCCGTGATCCACTCGACGTATTCCTTTTTGTGACTGTAACTAAACTCGTCGAAAGTGGTCCTCGCCTTCTGGTTTTCTTTCAGCGCCGCCTTCAGGACCTCCGGCACCACCAGTTCTTTCCTTTCCTTCGACTTTTCACGCCCGGGCAGTTTTACACCGGCGTCATTCAAGCGGACCGCTTCTTTCACATATTTGATGATCACGTCATCCTTGGGCAAATCAGACAGCGCGGTAATCCGCCCAAACTGGCCCATGGCTTCGTCGGCGGCTTTTCTTCCTTCAGGCGTATCGCCAAAAATGAGCGCCCCCTTCCAGAAACCAAAAGCGCAATGCTGTTTGAATGAGGCCATGCTGCAGAGGATTCCCTTGTACATAAAATGGGGAAAGCTCCATTTCATGGTTTCCTCAACCTCCGGACAGCCCTGGTGAATCAGCTTCCGCAAATGCTTGAGGATCGGTTTGGCAAAATCAGCGGATTGGGCAATGTAGGCGTCAATTCGTGGATCTTTTTTAGGCATAAGAAGGACTAGTGAATTTCGCCGGACGCAGAAGTCAACAGGATTTCTCGAACGCGAATCGGTGAACTGTGGAATGGTTGAACCGTTGAGGGGTGAAGCGGCAGGCGCGCAAAGCCTGAACCAGACGCGCCGTGTTCCTCTTAGTCCTCGCTGCCTTGGCCACGGCCAAAATCCCCCGCCGCAGGACCCCACGCAATTTTCAGACAGGCTCTAAATGCGCCGTAAATTTGTATTTGGCGGCGGCGTTGAATCATGATGCCATGCCTCGAACGCAAACAACGTTATGGAACCGAATGATCCCCTTCCACAATCGCCATTCAACGCCCCACCCGCGAGTCCCAATCGTACGTGGGAAGTCTTATGCCATTTGAGCGCTTTGTCGGGTTACTTGTTCCTCCCGCTCGGTTGGATTTTGGGTCCGCTTATTATTTGGCTGATCAAGCGGAATGAAAATCCAGCCGTGGATTATCACGGCAAAGAATCATTGAACTTCCAGATCTCCATGCTGATTTACGCGCTCATTGCCGGGCTCCTTATTTTTGTCTGCATCGGCGGAGTGATTTTGGGGGCGCTCGTGATTGCCAATATCGTTCTCGTCATCATCGCAAGCATTAAAGCCAGCAACGGCGAGTACTACCGTTATCCGCTCACCATCCGATTCATCACTTGACGTGCGGTTGCGATTGACCACACGAGCATCGCCACCGGATGTGGGCAAAACAAAGGAAGCTTCAAGGCCCATCGCCACGGTGCGTTCGATTACAGCTTCGGACGAATGAAAACTGTATCCTTGAAAGGCGGCTCGATCCCATTAGCGTTTGCCCTCGTGCAAATGCCCTGGGGCATTTTTGTTTTTGGCGCCGCTCTTCTCCAATTCTGTTCAGGCGCGGCTGAAGCCATTCGTCTTTCGATTCGGCATGAACCGGTGCAGCCAAAATCGGGCAGCGCGGTTCGAGTGATTGTCGCCGGAACGGAACAGTCGGCGAAGGCCCCGCTCACGCTGGAATTCCATGTTGTCAAACCGGGAGAGTACCTCGAATTGAATGATCCCGCGTATCAGCGCCAGTGGACTCGCCTCCCAATGATGACTG
>JBFMDG010000077.1:0-15942 GCA_040754135.1 Verrucomicrobiota bacterium | reverse complement strand
AGATTTTCTACGGACACGCGACGCATGCTTACACACGCCGGACTTAGCGGCGCGCGGCTCGGGCATGGGTGGAGGTGAGGGAAGCTGTTCAATCCAATTCGGTGTCGCTTTGCAGCGATTGGTCGGTTGCTAGCGCCAAGTGCACGGAATCGCGCAGAGCGCGTTGCATCCATTCTTCTTCCTTGCCTTCGGCGACGCGTCCGGCCGTGAGGTAAGCCGCGTAGATGGTGGCGGCGGCCTGGAAGACGAGGCCTTCACTGGGTTGCAAGCTGATTTTTGTTTTTTTCATACGAGGAGTATCGAGGAGATCGCACCGTCATTTGCCCGGGATGAAAGCATGCCGGATGAGCAAAGGAAAGCCAGGTTTACGAGGACGGATGGAAGCGGCATTTGGACGGGCTGCTTTTTCGCGCCCCCAAAAAAACTTAATGGAATCCCTGAGTGGCATCATGGTGCTTGGCCTGTCAAAAAAAACAGGCTGAGGCCGGATGGATGGGATTTGTTTCCGCCTTTAGAGTGTCTCTTGAAACACGGTTGAAGAACGGAACCAATGTGGCTGCTATCATGGAGATCTTGGCGACAACGACGGGACCAGAGGTAAGTCCAGCCGTTTCCCGGCCATGCCGCGCGCACGCTTCGAATTTGGGAAGCGGGAAATCCAGCATGTTGCCCCGGCCAGCTTTGGTGATCAAAGAAAGGCGGAAAGTATGTTGTGGACGCTGGCGGTAGTGCTTCTCATTTTGTGGCTGCTGGGAATGATCAGTTCCTACACCTTGGGAGGCTTCATTCACATTCTTCTGGTGGTAGCCATTGTCATGGTCCTGGTTCGCATCATCCAGGGCGAACGGCCCCTTTAACCAAAAACGATCACGTGAGAACCAGTACTATCATCGGAATTATCCTGATCGCTTTCGGGATCATCGCGCTCGCCTACCAGGGTTTCACTTACAAAGACCGTGAAACCGTCCTGGACGTCGGACCAATCAAAGCGACAGCGGAAACGGAAAAAACCGTTCCCATTTCGCCCATCATTGGCGGAGTGGCGGTGGTCAGCGGCATTATCCTGCTGCTGGCCGGCACGCGCAAAGTGTGATGTGGCCGGCGACACCGAGAGAAAGTGATCTGAACCGCGGCCTGGCTGCGGTTTCAAAGCGGAGTCGATTCGCTTTATCCTGAATCTGGACCGCGAAATTAACCTGCAAAGAATCCTATGAAAACTGAAGAAACTGCAATGAATCCCGGCGAAGGCGCATTGAAATCGGCGGCTCGAAACGTCACGGACATGGCCTCGAAAGCCACCCATCAACTCGAAGAGACGGTGGCCCGCGGCAAAGCCCGGCTGACCGAAATGCAAGCGGCCGTCGTGGACAGGACTCGGGAAGCGGCGCGAACCACGGATCAATATGTGCATGAGAATCCGTGGAAATCGATCGGGTTGGCCGCGGCCGTCGGTGTCATCATCGGCATGCTCATTCGCCGCCGTTGAATCCTGTATGGCCGCTATTCATACCGGGGCCGCACCGCGCTTGTTCGAGACGCTTCGCGGCCTTTTGAACACCTGGGTCGGACTGCTTCGCACGCGGGTTGAAATTATTTCTACGGAATTGGAAGAGGAGCGGGAACGGCTCGAGGAAATTGTCTTGCTTGCCGTCGCCATGGCCTTTTGCGTCAGTTTGGGGGTGCTGCTGCTCACCTTGTTTGTGGTGATCCTTTTTTGGGAGACGTATCGACTGCAGGTTTTAGTCGGGTTTGCGCTGCTGTATCTGGCGCTAGGCCTGGCCGCGGCCTTGAAGATGCGCCAGAAAGTGCGGGCCAAGCCGAAGTTATTTTCGACGACCCTTGCCGAATTGGCCAAGGACCAGGCGCACTTATCCTCCCGTTCATGAATCCTCGACTGATCGAATTGGCGGAAAAACGGACGTTGCTGGTGGCTCGGGCGGAGTTGGAACGCCAGACCGTGGCCTTTCAATGTGCGCAGTGGGCCCGGCCGGTTCGCTGGGCAGAACAAGCGCTCGGCGCCGCCCGCACATTGCGCGAGGCTCCTTGGATTTTTTCGCTGATCTCGGCCTTTCTCGTGGCCTCATCGTGGCGGAAACTGGCGCGATTCCCACGCTGGCTTTGGATTGGCTGGAAATTGCTGCGCATCTGGCGCAGTTGGAAAATGTGACCCTCGACCCCACCCGTGAGAACCGAACCAACATTTGACCGTGGCTCTCCGCGTTTTATACTGATGTGGACAATGAGGGGGTTACCCGAGGTTCGCTCAGGTCGTCAGCCCGAGGGTAACATTCTCGAGTCGCGCCCATTGAAAAAGTCATGACCCATGGGCAAACGAGCCTCAAATCTGGAATTGCCAAGGGCAAGTTCTCCATGTCTTTTAAGCACATGACGCCTGGTGAACTGAGACGAGCCCAAGAAGGACTGCCTGTGCTTTCGAGTTTTTCAAGCCGATTGATCGAAACTTCGCAAACGGCGGAGGATCTGGCACGCATTGTCGGCGAACTGCAGGGGCAGGTCACCCAGCTCGAAGCCGAAGTGCGCCAGTTGCGCGAAACGCAGCAACGGCTCGAAGCCAGCCGGAATCGTTACGCCGAGCTCTATGATCTCGCACCGGTCGGTTACCTCGATCTGGACAGCAAGGGCCTCATCCAACAAATCAACCAGACCGGCGCCAATTTTCTCGGACGCCCCGCCGCGGAACTGATCGGCAAACGCTTCCTTTCATTTGTCGTCACAAAGGACATCCATAAATTTGTCCAGCACGTGCGGCAATGCTTGCAGAGCGGCGCGCGCCGCTCGACCGAGTTGCGGCTGCGAGTCAAAGGCAATGAATCCTTCGCGGTTCAATTATGGAGCGCTCCCGTGCACGATCGGGAACGGCGTATTCCCCTTTGCCGCACCACGCTCACCGATATCACCGAGCGCAAAATGGCCGAGGAAGCTTTGCACGAGAGCAAAGAATGTTTCCGCATCATGACCGATACCGCGCCGGTCCTGGTTTGGATGACCGGAACGGATGGGCAATGCACCTATTTTAACCGCGCGTGGATGGAGTACACGGGACGCACTCTCAAACAGGAACTCGGGCTCGGTTGGACGGAAATGCTCCATCCGGACGACCTGCAGCGCTGCCTCGATTATTTTCATTCCGCGTTCGAGGCGCGCGAAAAGTTCAATTTTGAGTTTCGGCTGCGCCGCAGCGACAAGCAATATCGCTGGTTTCTCAACACCGGAATTCCCCGATTCACACCGCAAGGGGCATTTGCGGGATACATCGGATCGTGCATCGATATCACGGAACGCAAACAGGCCGAGGAAATGCGGCGGCAGGTGCTCGAAGATCTGGAAGTGCTCGTCCAGGAACGGACCGCCAATCTCAAAGCCGCCAACCACAAATTGCGCGAGGAAATCTCCCTCCGCAAACGGCTCGAAAAGCAAATCGTCGAAATCGCCGACCGTGAGCAGCGCCGCATTGGCAACGACCTGCACGACGGGCTCGGCCAGCAGCTCACCGGCGTCGCCTTCCTGAGCAAAGTGCTCGAACAACGGCTCTCGGCCAAAGCTGCGGCCGAAACCTCGCAAGCCTCCGAGATTCATAAGCTCGTCAATAATGCTCTCTCGCACACCCGCGAGCTGGCTCGAGGGCTGCACGTCGTCGAGCTCGAAACCAACGGCCTGGTTTCCGCGCTGCAGGATCTCCGCACCCAGATCGAAAACCTTTACCAGGTGAAGTGCCAGCTCAGAGTGGACAAATTGCTCCGCATCCATAATGCGGCTGTGGCCACGCATCTTTACCGCATCACTCAGGAAGCGGTGAACAACGCCATCAAACATGGCAAAGCCAAAAACATTCTCATCAGCCTCGCTTCGGCCGATCGCAAAATCAGCCTTTCGATCAAAGACGATGGACTCGGCATCCCGGAAGATTTTCAGGAAAGAAAGGGCATGGGGTTGCATACCATGAGGTATCGAACCGAAATGATCCGCGGAGTTTTTGAAATCCGCCGCCCGCCCGACGGAGGCACGGTGGTGAGCTGCACCTTCCCAACCAAAGCAAACAGTAAATCCAACTAACTACGACGTCGAAAGGAACTATGGTCGCCAAGAAGAATAAAAGTCGCATCCTGCTGGTCGATGACCATCCCATCGTCCGGCAAGGATTGACCGAAATGATCAATCATGAAAAAGACCTGGAGGTCTGCGGAACCGCGGAAGACCTGCATAAAGCTCTCGATGCCATCGCCACCCTCAAGCCGGACCTTGTCATCGTCGACATCTCATTGAAAGGCAGCAATGGCATCGAATTGCTCAAGAACATCAAAGTGCGTTACCCCAAAATGCTCGTCCTGATGCTCTCGATGCATGACGAGACGCTCTATGCGGTTCGCGCCCTTCGAGCCGGCGCTTCCGGTTACATCATGAAACAGGAAGCCACCGAAAAAGTGCTCACCGCCATCCGCCAAGTGCTCAATGGGGAAATCTATCTGAGCGAAAAGATGGAAAAGAAGATGATGCAACAGCTCGTCGGCGGCCGCGCCGCCCGCAGCGGCTCACCGATCGAAGATCTGAGCGATCGCGAACTCGAAGTGTTCAATCTCATCGGCCAGGGCCATGGCACCCGGCAAATCGCCGAGGAACTTCATTTGAGCATCAAGACCATCGAATCCCATCGCGCGCATATCAAAGAAAAACTCAATCTCAAAAACGCCACCGAACTGGTGCAATATGCCATTCAGTGGCGCGAAGTCTGATTCGCTCTGAGGTCAGGCAGGTGGCCCGTTCACGCGAGGCTAAAACCAAGCCGATTCACTTGCCTGGCCTCGGCTCATGCCCGCCCCCGCTTCGGCGTTCGCCCGCCCGCCCTTCATATTTCAAAGGCTTCGCACCCGGTTCCATTCCCCGTTTTTCCAATCGTAAATCCCCACCAGCGGGAAAACCCGGAAATGCCGGAAGGCCTCGATATATTGCAGGAGCGCACTCCGCGCTTCTTCATAGTCGTCGTGATCGGAGACAATCCCGCGCACCTCGCAGTAAACCAGATAAGGCCGCAATAACGGCGGCCGGTTGCGCGGGAGCGCCAGCTGTTCGACGAAACAGGCCGTATCTCCTGCGCGTTCCGACCGCAGCAAAAGCTGATATTCATTGACTTCTAAAACATCGTGCAGTGCGTGAATGCCCCATTTGCCAAGATTCTGGAGGTACTTCGGATCGCATTGCAAAAGCTCGCTCAGTGAAGCCGATGTCTGCGAGGACATCAGGACCACGAAATTTTGCCGCGTGTTTGTTGCCTCCTCGATCTTCTTCTCCCAACCCGCCGACCTTGCGTCCACCACCCTGATGTGTTTTACCATGGGAGCAATTTATTAATTCAACACAGCATATCAATCGGGTCGCCTTCTGAAAATTTTCACCACGCGCTCTGAAAAAATCATCGTGTCCCCACCTGAGATTCGATCCGGGGCACACCTTCGTTATCTTAAGGCCCGTTTTGCTGCTAAAGGCAGATTCGATTGCGAGCGTTTGGAAGAATTCCTGCGATGAGTTTTTGCGATTGCACGGCGGCCATAGACTTTTACTGTGTCCTGAACGAGCCGGTATGAACCTGTTTCCTCTGGTTTCGCGGGAACTGCGCGTTGCGCTGCGGCGCCGAAGCACCTTTCGCTTTCGGAGTCTGGCAGGGGGCGGCGCCATGGCTGTCGCCATTTGGAGCATGCTCGTTTTGTCCGATTTGAGCGGACTCGGAAAGGATGGGCGATGGCTCTTTCAAATGCTGGCCGCGGCGGGCTTTTTCGTCGCGCTCCTGGCGGGAGTGTTTCTGGCCGCGGATACGATCAGCCAGGAATTACGCGAAGGGACGCTGGGTCTTTGTTTTCTCACGGACCTCAAACCGAGGGACATCATCTTCGGCAAAATGGCGGCCAAAGCGTTGCTGCCACTTTATGGTTTCGTTTCGATTCTGCCCACGTTAGCGATTTGCCTGCTGTTGGGCGGCATCACGCACGGCGAAGTGTTCCGCGTGTTTCTCGCCATTTTGAATGCGCTGTTTTTTTCGCTGGCGATTTCCATTTTTGTCTCAACCCGAACGGCGCATCAGCACCGTGCTCATGGCCTGGCCGCAATCATGGTTTTGATTCAAGCCATGCTCTTTCCCCTTCTCGCGCGCCAAATGCCAGCGGCTTTCGAGTCCGTCCAGACCGCCTTGCTTTTGTTCACACCGACGTCTGTTTATGAGGCGGCTTTCGACTCCACCTCGATCAGGGCTTCCGAAACTTTCATGAAAAGTCTGGTTGTCACCCAGTTGGAATCGTGGCTTTTGCTTATTTTGGCTTGCCGCGCTTTGCCGCGGTTGATTTCGGTCGAAGTTTCAAATTCAAATCGCGCGACCGAATCCCGGCTGCCTGCACAAGGCAGAGCGATCTTTCAGATTTCCAAGGATGATGCATTGCGGGCGAATCCGGTCGAATGGCTCGGGCGCCGGGGATCGGTTTCTTGGCCGGCCCGATGCATCATTCCCGGACTGGCTTTGTTGATCTACTTCGCTGCTCCATCAGATCCGTGGACGAACACTTTTGGAATTCTGTGCCTGCTTTTGCTGGGTGGAATGCATCTTCTGGTGAAACTCCGCATGGTCAGCACTGCCGTGCACGCTTCCGCCAACGACCGTCGCGACGGCAATTTGGAATCGCTCTTGGGGACGCGCTTGAGCACGGAGGAAATTGCCTCGGGGATGGCTGCCGGATGCCAAAGCCGCTTCAAAGGAGTGGTTGCCGCGCTGGTGATTGTGGATTTGTTTTTGGCGGCCAAGTGGCTTGGGGGCCAATCACTGGCGGGATGGCTGGCTTTAGGCGCGGGCGGCCTGCTCGTTTTCGACTGGTGGGCGCTTTGCTGGGTCGGACTGTGGAGAGGATTGGAGCTCTCGAATGCGAGTCTGGCCTTCGTTTCAGCGGTATGGCGCTCGATGATTTTGCGCTGGCTTTTAGTCGGGTTTGTCGCCGGCGTTTTTTACGCCACACCCAAGGAGCATCTGATCTTTCTTGGAATGCTGTTGTTGGCGGCAAGCAATGCTTTCGTTTTCTGGCAGGCCCGGCGGAACTTGCTCGAACATTTCCGGATTTTCGCGCTGCGGCCCTTCGGCGAAAAGCCACCCTCGCTCGAAAGCCGCTGGTCTCCGATTATGTGGGAGGAAGAAGCGCCGTCTAATGCGCAACCGCGTCTGGCGTGACTCCGCATTTTCTCCGCTCGTTGTAACCGCTCCCAGCCGCCGGCCGCACCGCAAATGGATTTGCGATTTGCCATTTGCGATGGCAAAGCTCAGCTTTGCTCGCATGACTAAATTTGATCCGGATTGCGTCTAGCAAAGAGCATGGCTGCAGTTTCCCATTCGCAAACGCGTGTCACTGTCGATGGCAAATTCTTTCGCCTCGACGGAAAAAAGTTTTATCCGAAAGGTGTGGCTTACGGGCCGTTCGCTCCTAATGCCGCGGGTGAATTCTTTCCCTCGCCAGATCAGGCGGCCCGCGATCTGGCACGGATTGCCGAATTGGGAGCGAATTTGCTGCGAATTTATTACGTGCCGCCGCGATGGTTTCTCGATCTCGTCGCTCAATACCATCTGCGGCTCCTCATCGATATCCCCTGGAGCAAGCACGTTTGCTTTCTTGACTCGGCTGAAACGCGCCAGCAGGCCTGCGCCGCCGTGCGTCAGGCGGCGGAGATTTGCGCACGCCATCCCGCCGTCTTCGCGCTGAGTGTCGTCAATGAAATTCCTCCGGACGTAGTCCGCTGGAGCGGAGCGGCGGCGGTGTCGGAATTCATCGACGAGCTGGTGGGAATCGTGAAGGCCGTCGATCCCGAGTGCCTCTGCACTTTTGGCAATTTTCCGCCGACGGAATTTCTTCGACCGCGCGAGGTGGATTTCCATTGTTTCAATGTCTATTTGCATCATCAGAAGCCGTTCGAGAATTATCTGGCGCGGTTGCAGATGATCGCGGATGCGAAGCCGCTCGTGCTGGGTGAGTTTGGGATCGATTCCTTGCGCGAAGGCGAGGACCGGAAATGCGAAATTCTGGCCTGGAAAATTGAAACGGTCTTTCGCGCCGGACTGGCCGGCGCGGTGGTGTACAGCTTCACCGACGATTGGTTCAAGGATGATCGGCAGATTGTGGATTGGGCTTTTGGCCTGACCACACGGGAACGGCAGCCCAAAGCTTCGTTTTGGGTGGTGCAACGGCTTTTCCAGTCAGCGCCGTACTTTCCACTGAAACGCACTCCGCTGGTTTCGGTCGTGGTCGCCAGTTACAATGGCGCGCGGACCCTGCCAGCCTGCCTGAGTTCGCTGCGTCAGCTCAATTATCCTGCCTACGAAATCATACTCGTCGATGACGGTTCGACCGACGACACGCATCGGATCGCCTCGCAATACCCGGAGGTGCGCTACCTGCATCACGAGCAGAATCGCGGGTTGTCCACGGCCCGCAATACCGGCATTCAAGCGGCCAAAGGAGAAATCGTGGCGTTTACCGATTCGGACTGTCGAGCGGACGAAGACTGGCTTTATTATTTGGTGGGGGATTTGGTGAACAGCGGTTTTGCCGGAATTGGCGGGCACAATCTTTTGCCGCCGGAAGATTCCTGGGTGGCGGCCGCGGTCATGGTCTCTCCCGGCGGGCCGGCGCATGTCATGTTGACCGATCGCGAGGCTGAGCACATTCCCGGGTGCAACATGGCTTTTTACAAATGGGCGCTTGATGAAATCGGATTGTTCGATCCGCTTTTTCGAAAGGCCGGTGATGACGTGGACATTTGCTGGCGATTACAACAACACGGCTACAAGATCGGGTTCAGCCCGGCCGGGTTCGTTTGGCATTATCGCCGATCGACCGTGCGTGATTATTTGAAACAGCAGCATGGCTATGGCGAAGCGGAAGCCCTCCTCGTGCACCGGCATCCGGAATATTTCAATTGGTTTGGGGGCAGCCAATGGCAAGGCCGCATTTATTCGCCGGCAAAATTCGGCGTGCTCACCCATCCGCCCATCATTTACCACGGCATGTTTGGCAGCGGTTTTTTCCAAACGCTCTACAGCGCTCAACCGGCCGCCACTCTGATGCTGCTGACGAGTCTCGAGTATCATGTGCTCGTGACCTTGCCTTTGCTTGTCCTGGGCATCGTCTTTCGGTTTCTTCTGCCTCTGACCATTACCAGCGTCCTGGCCTCGTTAGCCATCTGCGGTGCCGCGGCGGCCCAGGCAGATTTGCCAAAACGTTCGAATCGATTCTGGTCCCGGCCTTTGGTGGCGTTGCTCTTCTTCCTGCAACCGATGGTCCGCGGCTGGGCGCGCTATCAAGGGCGGTTGACGGTGCGCCGACGCCCGCTCGCCGAGCACGAGACGCTCGATTCGCTCAGCCTTAAAAAAGCCGGCCAGGAATTTGCCCAGCTCCAATACTGGAGCGAGCAAGGCGTGGAACGTTATGACTTCCTCGCCGCGGTGCTGGAACGGCTCGATCACAAAAACTGGCAAAACAAAGCCGATGCCGGCTGGAACAACTTCGATGTGGAAATCTTCGGCAGCCGCTGGAGCCGTTTGCGCCTCATCACCGCCGCGGAAATTCTCGGCCATCGCAAACAACTCTTGCGGTGCCGCCTCGAAACCGACTGGACCTTCTTCGCTCATATCGTGTTCTGGGCCATGACCGGAATCGAACTCGTCATCATCGGCTTTTTTGCGCAATCGTTTCCCTGGCTCTGGCTCATGTTGCTGAGCTTGCCCGCTTACGTCGCCTGGCTCGGCAAAGAACAAAAAGATCTGCAGCGGCTCATCGCCGTTTTTTTGAATCAGGTCGCCGAGGAAATGAAGCTCGTTCCGATCCGACAACAAAAACCGGTGACCGCCGTGGCCACCAGCAATGCCAAAGCGGTGGACAAAGCCACTCCCATCAAAGTGGGATCGGTCCATTGAAATGGCGCGCCCTGACGCCCGCACGCATGAAACCTCCTTTGGATATCGTTGTCGTGGGCGGTTTGAATACGGATTTTTTGATTCGCGGGCCGAGCTTGCCTGAACCGGGTGAAACGATTCAGGGCGGTGAGTTCCTGAGCGCGCCTGGAGGCAAAGGAGCCAATCAAGCCGTGGTCACGGCCCGTCTGGGCTCGCGCACGGCCATGATCGGAAAAGTGGGCCGGGAACCTCGCGGCACAGATTTGATCAAAGCATTGCAAAAAGAACGCGTGAACACCCGCTGGATTTTTCGTGATGCAAAAACACCAACCGGCGCCGCGTTAATCATGGTGGACCAAAGCGGGGAGAAACAAATCCTCGCTTCGCCCGGCGCCAACGAAAAGCTGACCCAGACTGAGCTGCATAAAGCCGCTTCGATTCTCAAACAATGCCGCGTGCTTATGCTGCAGTTCGAAGTGCCCATGCCTGTCGTGGTCGAAGCCGCGCGCCTCGCGCGGCGTGGTCGCGCGCGCGTCGTGCTCGATCCCGCCCCGGCTCATCCCATGCCGAAGGAACTGTTCGAGCTTGTCGATTTCATCCGGCCGAACGCGAGCGAGGCGGAAGCGCTCACCGGGTGCAAAGTGACCGATCGCGCCAGTGCGCGGAAGGCGGCGCATCAGCTCCTCAAGCGCGGCATTGGCGCGGTCGGCATCCAGGCGGGTGAAGCGGGCGATTTGCTTGTCACTCCCGATGAAGAACACTGGTTGCCGAGGGTGAAAGTGCAGACCGTCGATGCCACGGGCGCTGGCGACGCCTTTGTGGCGGCCATGGCGGTGGCGCTTAGCGAAGGAAAATCGTGGCTGGAAGCTGGGCGGCTGGCGAATGCAACCGCGGCGTTGGCGACGACGAAATTTGGCGCGCAGGCGGGACTTCCCACGCGGGCGGAAGCTGAGAGGCTATTGTGCAAAGTTCGATAGAAAGCGTGGCGCTTCGGAGCCTGAGGGAAGAGCGGGCGGTTTGTTGGCAACGGAGTTCAAGTGAAAAAGTGCCGCGATTTCACTCCCGAAATCTTACGTGAGCGTTCGATGCCGGGGTTGTCCAAGGGGCGGAATTTCTAATTGAGCATTCGTTTTTCATTTCGGTCCAAATGATCTGTGATGATTCCAATTCGGAAGGACCGGTGGTTGTTTTCGGTTCCGGATTTTGTGCGGATGGCAATTCAGCATTGCTTCGGTTTGCACTCTGATTTATACGCTTGGCCGACACGGCGATGATCTTTATGGACTGTTCCACCAGCCGCTCTTTTGAACCTTCGCGATCCTGCCTTTTGGACCGGCCGTTTCGGCGCGTCATGCTGTGCCTGTTGTTATGGCTGGCGTTCTTCCCGGCCAAAGCGCGCGCCGAATTGCAATTTGATGTGTTCTTCGGTTACGACGGCATTATCCACGAGGCGAATTGGTTTCCTGTGGTCTGCGAAATTTTCAATGACGGCCCTTCCTTCAATGCCACGATCGAACTGTCTGCCGGCATGGGTTCCGATCAGCTTCGCCGTGTCCCCGTCGAATTGCCCACTAACACGCGCAAACGCATTGTCGTGCCGATGTTCGGAGGCAGCATGAGATTTGGCCAATGGGAAGGCCGCCTCGTGGATGAACGCGGACGCATGGTGGCCGAGCGGCGGAATATCCAGTTGATACCCATGCCATGGGAGTCGCTCCTGCTCGGCGCTGTCCCGCGAAATTTTGGAGGATCACCCCTCCTGCCTGAGTTGCGCGCAAACCGCGATGAAATCAAACCGCGCGTGGCCAAGCTGCAACTCGACCAATTGCCCGACAATCCCATTGCCCTGGAAGGACTCGATGCGCTTTATCTGAACTCCGAAAAAGCGGTCAGCCTCAAAGTGCCGCAAGTGGCCGCGCTCCTGTCGTGGCTCCACGGTGGCGGGCATCTCATTTTGGCGGTGGAACAAATCACTGACGTCAATGCCACGCCGTGGCTGGCGCAATTGCTTCCGATGGAATTGACGAGCGTGGCCAATCGCCCCGTGGACGAGGAAATTGTGAGCTGGATGCAAACGGAATCGCGACCTGGCAGCACACGCATTTCACGCGTCGTCCAATCCACCCAGCCGCGATCGAGTTCGCGCCGCACGCAAATTGCGACCGTGCCGAATCCGTATGCGAATCTGCCGCGCGACCCGAATTTTGTTTCCGCGCAATTACCGGTGGCTACCGGCACGCTGCGGGATGGCTGGAGCGTCTGTGGACCGGAGCAAGCGCCACTGATTGCGGAATGCTACCGCGGGCGCGGTCGGTTGACCCTGTTGACGTTCAGTCCGGAACGCGAGCCTTTCCGCTCGTGGAAGCAGCGCGGTCATTTTTGGGCGCGTTTGATCGATATGCCGCACGATTGGTTCTCCAATCCCGATTTCAATCAATATGGCGGCTGGAGCATCGATGGTGTTTTGGGCGCGTTGCTTGACAGTCGGCAAGTGCGCAAGCTTCCCGTGGAATGGCTGCTTCTTTTGCTGGTGGTTTACTTGATCGTGATCGGTCCGTTCGACCAGTACTGGCTCAAAAAAATCAACCGCCAGATGCTCACCTGGATTACGTTCCCCACTTACGTCGTGCTTTTTTCGCTGCTGATTTATTTCATCGGTTACAAATTGCGCGCCGGCGAAACGGAATGGAATGAATTGAACATTGTCGATGTCATCCCGCGCGGCAATCGCGTCGAGTGGCGCGGGCGCACCTATGCCTCAGTCTATTCTTCCGCCAATGCGCGATATCCACTCTCGAGCGAACTCCCTTTCGCCACCCTCCGCTCCGAGTTCATCGACATGTTTGGCGGCGGGCGCGAGGGCAGCCGCGCCAGCGTGGTGCAGACCGGCAACAATTTTCGTGCGGAAATCAATGTGCCCGTCTGGACGAGCTTGCTTTTCGTCGGCGACTGGCTGCAGCCGGGGATGGAAACGGTGAAGGTGACTCTCGATGCCACCCCATCGTCGTGGAATCTGACGGTGCAAAATCTTCTCGCGACCCCATTGAAAGAGGCGCGGATTGTGATCGAAGGCTGGGTTTTCGAGCTCGAGGAATTGCCGCCGCAACAGATCAAGACTTTTCAACTCGATCGCAACAAAGGAATGGCTCTGAAAAACTTCATCGAGCGTCACGGCAGCGATTTCTCAAACAAAGTCGAACAACGCAGACAAGTCCTCGGAAGCGACGTGCAAGGCCGGCTGGAAGATTCGGCGCTGGTGGGCACGGTGGCTTCGTTCGCCTCGTTGTTAAGCCCGTATCAGGAACGCCAACGCGGGTTTGTCTCGCCCGCGGGTTTCGATCTGACGCACCTGGCTTATCGGGGCGACACGATTCTGTTCGCGCTGGCCGAAAACGAATCGTTGGTAAAATCGATGCGCCAGTTCAATCCGCCGCGGCAGCAAAAGCATACTTTGTTGCGGATCACCTTGCCGGCGCCGACGCCTTCCGGGGGAAGATGATCGAAACAATGAGTCTGCCCACAATTCAGTTTTGCTCGTGCGCTGCTTTGAAGCCACAGGCAGCGATTCGGCCTGGCTTCCGCAATTTCTAACCGATTTATGGCCACTGCTCCTCCACTGACTCCGACGCCCGCTGTTCAGACCTTCGGCTTGACCCGGCTCTACGGCTCGATGGTCGCGCTCAATAACCTCGATCTCACCGTCAACAAAGGTGATCTCTTCGGCTTCATCGGCTCGAACGGCGCGGGCAAAACCACCACCTTGCGCATTCTCGCCACCTTCCTGGCGCCATCGAGCGGGCGCGCGGAAATTCTCGGACACGATGTCGTGCGCGATGCCGACACGGTGCGCCACGTGATTGGGTACATGCCGGATTTTTTTGGCGTGTACAAGGACATGGAAGTGACGGAATACCTCGATTTCTTCGGCGCTTGCTACAAGATCCCGTCGGCGCAACGGGAAAAAACGGTCAACGACGTTCTCGAACTCGTCGGGCTCAGCGAAAAGCGCGGGGCCTTGATCGGGGCGCTCAGCCGCGGGATGCAACAGCGCCTCGGCCTGGCCCGCGTGCTCATTCATGATCCGCAATTGCTCCTCCTCGATGAACCCGCCAGCGGACTCGACCCGCGCGCCCGTATCGAGATGATGGCGATTCTGCAAGAACTCCAGCGACTCGGCAAAACCATCATCATTTCGTCCCACATCCTCAGCGAACTTCAAACGCTCTGCAATCGCGTCGCCATCATTGAAAAAGGACGGCTCATCTACAGCGGCCCAGTCCAAGGCGTGCGCGATCAAATGGCCGCCGGCCAAATCTATTGGGTCACCGTTCGCGGTGATACAACCAAAGCATTAGACCTCCTCAAAGGGCGGCCCGAGGTGACCGAAGCCGTGCAGGTCGATGGGCAGGTGAAAGTCACGCTCAAAGATCACGAAACAGATCCCGGTTTCCTCGCTCAAACCATCGTCAATGGAGGATTGACGCTGACCGGACTATGGGAAGACGAACTCGGGCTCGAAGAAGTGTTTTTGCGCGTGACCAAAGGCGAGACGCAATAGCGGACGCCGGCCTCAGGGCGCTATGCGGTTCAATGTTCTTCCGGTGATCGAACGCGAGTTGCGGTCCGACGCCCGGCGCTGGACGAACTACTGGTTGCGCGTGCTCGTGGGAACGATTGCGGTGGTCATTCTCGTGCTCTTCCATGCCAACGACGACATCCGCAACGGACAGGGCAACATCGTATTCACCTGCCTTCATTCGGGCTTGTTCTTCTCGATTTGGCTCTGGGTTCCGGGACTTGTCGCCGATTGCCTGGCGCGTGAAAAACGGGAAGGGACATTGCCCTTGCTGGCGCTGACACCGCTCCGGCCGGCCGAACTGGTTTTGGGAAAAGTTCTCGGACAAATGCTCCTCGGCTTGACCATTCTGCTGGCGGCCATTCCGGTGCTGTCGATTCCTTTCCTGCTCGGAGGCGTGGTCATGTCGGACCTGATTACCTCGACTTTGCTTTTGCTCTGCGCCTTTGTGCTCTCCTTTTCGTCCGGGTTGCTCGCTTCCGCACAAAGCCGGTCCTTAATGCGAAGCCTGATCCTGGCTTTGATCCTGAACGGTCTTTTGCTTTTCGCCTTCTGGTTGTTCGTTAATTTGAATCTCCTGGGCAAATCGAATACGACCTATTTCGACATCTGGTCCGACGACGGTTTTTTTGCGCCCCTGGCGCTTTGGACCGGATTTTCGCAATGGGGTTTGGGACGTTCCTTCGGCGGGCTCGGAGTGAAAGGACTGACGCCTCAGGAATGGTGGACGCTTCAGGGGGCCATGGCTCTTTTCAGCATGGCGGTTTTCGTGGTTTATTTTTGGATCGCGGCGCGGCTGACGAAACAATCGTGGTGCGAACAACCGATGACGGAAAAGCAACAGCGCATCGTTCGGCTGTTTACCCGCAGAATTCTTTTCCGCGCCTGGATTTCGAGCAGGCTCCGGCGCACCCTCGATTGGAACCCTATTTTATGGCTGCATCAATTCTCGTGGCAAGCACGGCTGACCAAGTGGGGATGGGCCTTTGGATTTATCGTGATCGAGTGTTTTCTGCTCACCTCGACCGCCGGGGATTCGATCTCGTTTTGGGATTTATGGGAAATACAACCGTGGTTGATTGGCGCTTTGGGTCTGGGCCTTTCGTTCGCGGCTGCGGCCGGTTTCCATTTGGAAAAGGGCAACGGCGCGCTTGAACTGGTTTTGGTTTCCCCATTGACAGTGCGCCAAATCATCTGGGGCCGTGTGTTAGGTCTTTGGAAACAGTTTTTCCCGGCAGCACTTATCGTGGCCACCGCTTGCACGTTCATTTTGGTTGGCTTGGATACCGATCGGTTTGGTGAATTCGAGGTGACTGCTCCGACCTTAGTGATCGCCTTCCTCACCTGGCCTGTTGTGGGGACTTACTTTTCTTTGCGGTTTCGGCGGATATTCACAGCATGGCTGATGACCTGGGTGCTGGCGGGTCTC
>JBFMDG010000076.1:0-15962 GCA_040754135.1 Verrucomicrobiota bacterium | reverse complement strand
ACCCGAGGCCGACCGCATCACGCTTTGCCGGCGTTTGTATTTGGATCTCATCGGGCTGCCGCCGACGCCGCAGGAGGTGGACAGTTTTCTAGCCGACCGCAGCGCGGATGCGATCGAGAAGCTGGTGGAAAAGCTGTTGTCTTCGCCGCATTACGGCGAGCGTTGGGGGCGGCACTGGCTTGATCTGGCGCGTTATGCGGATACGAACGGCTATGAAAAAGATCGGGAACGTTCGGTGTGGCCTTATCGTGATTACGTCATTCGCGCCTTCGAACGCGACCTTCCTTTCGATCAATTCACCATCGAGCAGCTCGCGGGTGATTTGCTGCCCAATGCCACCCTCGATCAACGCGTCGCCACTGGCTTTTTGCGTAATTCAATGTTGAACCAGGAAGGAGGCATCGAGCCGGAGCAGTTCCGCATGGATGCCATGTTCGACCGGCTGGATGCCATCGGACGGACGTGGCTCGGGCTGACCATCAACTGCTCGCAATGCCACAATCATAAATACGACCCGATTTCGCAGCGGGAGTACTATCAGATTTTTTCCTTCCTCAATAACGACGACGAACCGTTCATCGAAGTGCCCACTCCCGAGCAACAGAAGAAACGGGACGAAGTCATGGCTCGAGTGCGCGAATTGGAAACGAAAGGATTGCGGGAGACCTCGGACTTGGCGTCGCGTATGGCCGCGTGGGAAAAGGAAATCGCCAGTGCCGCCGGTGATTGGCAGGTGCTCGATCCGGCGGAATGGCACAACTTCGCCACCAAATTCGAAGAGCAACCCGATCACTCGTTGCTTGGCGGCGGCGATTTGCAACGCGAAGCAGTCATGCACGTGTGGGTGGACACGGCTTTGACCAACATCACCGGTTTCCGGCTCGAAGCGTTGACGCATCCGAATCTGCCTTACAACGGTCCCGGGTTAATGGAGCGCGGCAGTTTCCTTTTGAAAGAGTTCACCTGCGAGGCTTACGCCATGGCAAATCCGGCCGTGACGAATCAGGTCAAATTTCGGCGCGCCGCGGCGAGCCGCGAGGCGTCCGGGTTTGGCGTCAGCAAAGCCATCGACGGCGATCAGGATAAAGGAGGCTGGACGACGTCGCTGGCGCCGGTCGATCGCAATCGAGAGGATCGCGCGGTGTTCGAATGCGCGGAACCGATCGCGGGATTTCCCGGGGGCACACGGTTGAAATTCACCTTGTATCAAAAGTCGAAAGAAGGCGGGCCGCAAAAGGAGAGCGGGCTGGACAACTATTCGCTGGGGCGATTTCGGTTGAGTGCGACCACGGCTGCGGCGCCGCTCGCGGTGGATCCGCTGACGCCTGGGCAGCGAAGGTTATTGGCGAAACCGGCCGAACAGCGGACTGCCGATGAGACGCGAGAATTGTTCAACGTGTTCCGGCGGCAGGATCGGGCGTTCGAATCGTTGAACAAGGCGATTGCCGATGTGTGGACGAATTGGGTTTATGCGCCGACAACTCTGGCTTTGCAACAGCGCTCCGAACCGCGCACCACGCGCATTTTCAAACGCGGCGATTGGCAAAAGCCTGGCGATAAAGTCGAGCCAGATGTGCCGTCGATCCTGCATCCACTGCCGGAGAATGCGCCCAAAAACCGATTGGGTTTCGCGCAGTGGCTGGTTGATCGGCGCAGTCCGACCACCGCGCGTGTGGTGGTCAATCGCATCTGGCAGGCTTATTTCGGGCAGGGATTGTTCACGACGCCGGAAGACATTGGCACGCGCTGCGAAACGCCGTCGCACCCGGAATTGCTCGACTGGCTGGCGGTGGAATTCATGGAATCGGGCTGGAGCTTTAAACAGATGCACCGCTTGATCACCAGTTCGGCCACTTACCGGCAAAGTTCGAAACTCACGCCTGAGTTGCTGGCCAAAGATCCTTACAACCGCCTCCTCGCGCGCGGCCCAAGGTTCCGGGTCGAGGGAGAAATCGTGCAGGATATCGCGCTCGCCGCCAGCGGCCTGTTGAACAGAAAAATCGGGGGGCCCAGCGTGCGTCCGCCCATTCCCGGCAGCGTGGGCGACACCGTTTACGGCGGCTTTTCCTGGCCGGAAAGCACCGGAGCGGATCGGTACCGGCGGGCCATGTACACCTTCTGGAAACGCTCGCTTCCCTTTCCCGCGCTGCTCGCGTTTGATCAGCCGACGGCGGAAGTTTCCTGCCCGCGGCGTGTGCGTTCGAACACCCCATTGCAAGCGCTCACGACTTTGAATGAAAAAACTTTCGTTGAAGCCGCGCAGGCGATGGGCTTGCGGGTTTTGAAGGAAGGCGGTTCGGACGAGCAAAGCCGCGCCAGATTTGCTTTCCGCCTTTGCACGGGACGTTCGCCCACCGACCGCGAACTGAAATCCATTCTCGAATTTTGGGACGAACAATTTCGTTACTTCGAGGAGCGCACCGCTGCGGCTTTGAGTGTGGCCTTGCCCGATCCGAAGAACGTCCCCGCGGAGGTGAACCTGCACAAGGCCGCGGCCTGGGCCATGGTCAGCCGCGCCCTGCTAAACCTGGACGAAACCATCACGAAGGAATGATTCTGGCCAACCCAACGTATGAACTCGCGCCGAATTAATCTCGCCACCGAATTGCGGGCTGAACACGCCCGATTGGTCACGCGCCGCTGGTTTTTGCGGGAATGCGGCCTCGGACTCGGCTCCATTGCGCTGGCTTCGCTGTTAAATCCGGGGAAGGTGCGTGCGCAATCAAAGGAGCCCAAAGGCCTGAACCCGCTGGCGCCACGACAGCCGCATTTCACCCCGAAAGCCAAGCGCGTCATTTACCTCTTCATGGGCGGCGCTCCCAGCCAGCTCGATCTTTTCGATTACAAACCCACCCTGAAAAAATTCGATGGCAAACCGGTGCCGCAGGAAGTGGTGATGGGCCAGAAATACGCTTTCATCAAACCCGACGCCGCGCTCTACGCTTCCGAATTCAAATTCGCCCAACACGGCCGTTGCGGCGCGGAAATTTCCGAAGCGCTCCCGCATCTCGCCGGAGTGGTCGATGATATCGCCATCATCAAGTCGATGACGACCGATGCCTTTAACCACGCGCCGGGTCAGGTGCTGATGCAGACCGGATCGACATTGTTTGGCCGGCCTTGTTTGGGATCATGGGTGCTCTATGGGCTCGGCAGTGAATCGCAAAATCTGCCCGGGTTTGTCGTGCTGAATTCGGCGGGCGGTTTGAGCGGCGGCGCGGCGCTCTATGGAAGCGGGTTCCTGCCAACCCTCTATCAAGGAGTGCCCTTTCGAAGAACCGGCGATCCGGTTCTGTTCCTTTCGAACCCCGCCGGCGTCACCGACCAAATGCAGCGGCGCACGCTCGATCTCATCAAAGATCTCAACGAACAGCATCTGTCCGTCATGGGCGATCCTGAAATTGCGACGCGCATCAATGCCTTCGAAATGGCCTTTCGCATGCAGAGCAGCGCGCCGGATTTGATGGACGTCTCGAAGGAATCGCCCGAAACGTTGCAGGCCTACGGGGTTGAACCGGGCAAACCGTCGTTCGCCATGAATTGCCTTTTGGCCCGGCGCCTCATCGAACGCGGGGTGCGTTTCGTGCAGTTGTTTCACGAGGGTTGGGATCATCATAGCGAAGTGGCCAATGGCGTTCGTGATCAAGCCAAGAAAACCGATCAGGCCTGCGCCGCATTGATCAAAGATCTCAAACAACGCGGATTATTCGAGGACACATTGGTGCTTTGGGGCGGCGAATTCGGAAGGACTCCCATGGTCGAAGCCAATGCCGATTTTGGGCGAAAGCTCGGACGCGATCATCACCCGCAAGCGTTCGCAATCTGGCTGGCCGGCGGCGGCGTCAAACCGGGCATCACCATCGGCGAAACCGATGAACTTGGGTTTCATGTGGTCAAAGACAAAGTCCACGTGCATGACCTCCATGCCACGCTCCTGCATTTGCTCGGATTTGATCACACCAAATTGACCTATCGATTCCAAGGTCGCGATTTCCGCCTCACCGATGTCCATGGCGAACTGGTGACGAAAATTCTGGCGTGACTCCGGGTCGCGGTTCCGTGCCAAACTGCAATCGCTTGCTGTCCGCGGCTCATTGCAACTTCTCGCAAACTTTGACGCCATCTTTGTTGAAAACTTCGTCGCAAACCTCGTCGGAATCTCCGTCCACTGATCGACAAAGTTTTCGACGATGTTTTTCGACAAAGGGGGGTGAAGACAAGGGGCCGCAGGGGAAGATCAAGGTGTGTGCCCGAGCAGTTTCTTCACTTCCTCCAGCTTGTAACGCTTGGTCGGCAAGGGCCAGTCGAGCGTGTCGCCATTCGGCGTGAAACCGCCGCCATCTGCATCGACGAAAATCGGGTTGTGATAGGCGCACGGTTTCAAAGCGGCCTGTGAGCTCGATCCATAGCCGGTCTTCAAATCAAATTTCTCGCCCATGGCCACGACAATCAAATGCGCGTCCTGGCTCAATGGCACCGAAATTTCGCGATCGAATTTCACCACGCCGTTTTGAAACCAATCCGCATGCGTGGCGCGGGTGAAATTCAGATCCGGACGCTGCCGGCCATTGACCAGCACCTGCACGCGATCGATGTCGATCCAATCAGTGCATTGCACGCGAACGCGCAGGCGAATCGAACCAGAAGCGCGCGTGGAACCGCCCGGCATGGTGCCATCGTCGGCTTGCACTTCGAGGAAGGGTCCGCTGCTGATGACGATTTTTCCCGCTTTCGAATTTCGCACGATTTCTTTCCAGTCGATTTGGCCCGGGTGATCGGTTGAACTCGGCACGAACATGCGCCAGCCGCCGACGCCATTGCCGTGCACCGAGTGGGCATCGGAAACGGCCACACACCAATGGCGATGGCCGCGGTTGAGCATTTGCAGCCAGATGAATTCGCGCCGATAAAAAAACGTTTCCTTTCCTTCACGATCTTTGCCGACGTAAAACGGTTCTTTGGCGAGGATGCCCAAACCCCACGTTTCCGCGGCATCGATCAATTGTCCTAAACCCCAGAAACCTCCGTCCTCATGTCCATCGCCATCGCGATCGATAAAATTTTCGACCATGTCGGGGTGATTGATCTGGACCCATCGATCGGGCATGGCGCCTTGGAAATCGCGCAGGACGATGGCGTTGAGGCGCGGATCTTTTTGCCATTGCGGCGCGCCGCCATCCTGACGCCGCGGTTCGGGCGCGAACGGGAAGGAATTGAAATGGGCGCCCGGTCCGGTGAGTTCGATCCCTGGAATCGTGTTCAGTTCATTGGTCAATCCGAGCTGTTCGATGTGCGGACGCCAATCATAAAACCGGTTATGCTCGGTGGTCGGCGCAAATTCCACCTGCTCCGCCGCCAGATTGATGAGGCGATCGTCCGTGCCGCAAGTGTTGTCGCCGCTGGGCGTCGAATGATTGTGGTAATCGGCGCTGATCCAGCCGCGCGTATCGACGAGGCGTTTGAGCGTTCCCTGGACGGAAATCGTTTTTCCAGGTTCCACGGCAAGCGACTGGCTCAAATGGCTGAACTCGATGCCGCGCGTGACCACGATGCGATATTTGCCCGGCGGCACTTGCACGCGGAATTGCCCGCGCTCGGAATGGTACTGATCCATACAACCGTGCGCGCGGTTTTGCGGGCCAAGCACAGGCGATGGAGTGCCATCCACACCGATGAATTGCGCCTTGCAAGGAAGCGAGCGGCCTTGATCATCGCGAATATCGAAAACCACGGCAGCCGCGGGTTCCATTCGCAGATCGAGCGTTTGCATGCGATCGACCTCGACCGAAATTGTTTGCCGGACTGGCGCGCGGCCCAATTCGCCCGCCTCCACTTCGTAGCTGCCGGGCGGCAAGCGCACCGAGAATTTCCCGGCGCCATCCGGATAAGCGACCACGTTGGTGCCCTCGAATCGAATCTCGACGCGCGCGCCTGTCACCCCCGCGCCGGTGGAATCAGTGACGCTGCCGGAGATCAAAGCGGTTTTGCCTTGCATGGCCGCGACGGCTCCGAAGGCTTCCGCGGGCGATCGGCCCACGGCCAGGAATCGCGCCACGGAAATCTCCTGCCCGGGAGCGAGCGTGTTCGTCAGCGAATTCGGCACGATCGCGCCATCAAAAGGAACCCAGCCGAAGGCATAGCCTGCTTTGTGGGAGGGGTCCACCGCGTCCGCCCATGAGATGCCCCGCGCCATTCCATGGCTGAGAAACGTTGTCCATCGATCGGTCCAAACGTTTGTCGCCGGTTTGTCGCTGCGATTGTGGACGGTGGTCACAATCATCAAACCCTGCCAGTCATCGCGCAACCGGTATTGATGGCGTTTGAACAATCCCTGATTGTTCGGTGCGGTGCTGACGGTTTCGAGGATGGCCTCTCCATCGTCGCCGTGTTGCGCGATGCGCACGAATGAAACCGGACCTTGTTGCATGGACGGCGTGAAGACGGTGAGTTGATCATTATTCGCTCCGCGCAACGTGAGATCGAAGACGCAGCCTGGCGCAATGGCCGACCAGAAGGTGGACATGTTGGCTTTGCGATTCGGGAGGTTCGCGGAGATGACCGCCTCGACCAAGTTGTTGCGCACAATGAAATCGCCGATGATTCCATCCGCTTCTTTCCCTCTCGGAAGTTGATCTTTATTGTCCGGCCCCACTTCAAATGCTTCTGGAACGGCGGACGATGGCGCCGAGAAAATGACGAGCGCGGACAAAACCGATGTCAGGCGAAGCGTTCTCATAAAGGTCGAGGTGCGGATTGAAAGTTCGGAATCGAGTTTCGATTTTCTTCACCGCGGTTCAAGACAGAATTGCTGGCCGGCGCGGATTCTTCATTCGCAAGCGCGCTTGATCCCGAGGCAGGAATGTGAGCTGGTTTCGAATGACTTTTGGACGGCCTCACGAGCTGCGCCATGATTGCTATTATTCCTGCCGGTTGAAACCGCTGGCGATTCAAGGTAAAGGTTGGGGCGTGTTTTCGCGTGGAAGTTTTGCGGCGAGGCACAGTCGAGATTTATGAACATCATTTTTCACCGCACCCTTGTGGCTTTTCATGGATTGATTGCCGTGCTCGCTCTGAGCCTGATGTCTGGCTGCTCGGAAAAACCCGCTGCCAAGCCCGCGCCTGCGGAAGAAATTCGCGGCGCCCGCATTCAGACCGTCGCGGAGAAAAAAGCTCTCGCCGAAGCCCGCAGCAATGCCGTTCCGTCCGAGGCCAGTGCCGCCGTTCCAGCGGTCCCATCGGCTCCAGCTCCTGTCGCGTCATCGGCAGCTTCCACTTCCACTGCAACGGCCGGTGACGTCGTTGCTGAGATTCCCGGGAAGCTTGCTGAAAAAAAATCAGAAACTGCTGTTGTGCCTGAATTGTTGGAAGGGGGATTTCTTTCGGTGGGATTTGATAAGCTCGCTTCGTTTCATTTCGAGATGCCGGCCGAGCCGCAAACAAACATCGTCGCTACGGAAAGCCGCGATCAAATTCCCGGAACGGTGAAGGCCTTCAATCAAAAGCGCGTCGCGGTTCAGGGATTCATGCTGCCATTGAAAGTCGAGAGCGGACTGGTAACGGAGATGTTGCTCATGCGCGATCAATCGATGTGCTGTTTCGGCGCCGTGCCAAAAATCAACGAGTGGGTCAGCGTTAAAATGACCAATCGCGGCGTCAAAGCCGTCATGGATCAGCCGGTGACTTTATTTGGGACGTTGCACGTCGGGGAAATGCGTGAGAACGGTTATCTGGTAGGAATCTACCGGATGGATGGAGAGAAGATGGCCGGGCCACAGGAGAATTGAAATGAACGGCAAACTCCCTCAAAACGCGAATTGGTTTTGGCATCGGGAGTTTGAGTCAAGCCCCGGTCGGATTCTGCCGATAACTGTTTTATGCAAACGAACGGGCATCATTTGGAAAGCCAGCCGCGCGTCCCGATTTCCGCGCTGCCCGGCTCTTTCGACACTGATGCCCCCGCGCCTTCACCCTATTCCCGCCCCTTGCCCATGGGAGTTATGAAAAAGGGCTCCGGACTGGATTCGCATCAGAAGGCTTTTCAGATCAACCTGGATCCCACCAAATACGGCACCTTTGCGGAGATCGGAGCCGGGCAGGAAGTGGCCCGCTGGTTTTTCCGCGTCGGCGGCGCCGCCGGCACCATTGCCAAATCGATGTCCGCTTATGACATGACGGTGAGCGATGCAATTTATGGCCCCTGCGATCGTTACGTCAGCCGGCGCCGGCTCCAGACGATGCTCGATCACGAGTATGAATTGCTGCTGGAACGTCTGAATCAGAAACGCGGGCAAACCACCAAATTTTTCGTTTTTGCCAACACCGTCACCGCCCGCAGTTTCAAGCAGCACGACGAATCGCACGGCTGGATGGGCATCCGTTTTCAATTCGAACCGCGAGCCGAGCCTTCCCAGATCATCATTCATGTTCGCATGTTGGATCGCGAAAATGTCCAGCAACAAGAGGCGCTCGGCATCATGGGGGTCAATCTCATCTACGGCGCCCTTTACCTTCATCACGACCCCATCGCCATGGTCGAATCGCTCATGGACAATCTCACTTCCGAACGGGTGGAAGTGGACATGATCAAGTTTTCCGGATCGGGATTCGAATCCTTGGATAATCGGCTGATGAGTCTGCAACTGGTCGAAAAGGGCCTCTCCAATGCCGCCTTGTTCACCGCCAATGGCGAAGTGGTCCAGGCCGCCGAGGTGCTCTACAAAAAACCAATCCTCGTCGAACGCGGCAGCTTCCGGCCCGTCACCAAAGTGACCATCGACATGCTCGAATCGGCCCAGGCCCAATTCGTTCAGGAACCCAACGTGCGCGGCGAGGAAATCGTCGTCCTCATGGAAATGACCATGCGCAACCTGGCGACGGAAAGCGGCATCGATCACAAGGATTTCCTCGATCGCGTCGATATTCTCGGCACCCTCGGCAAAACCGTCCTCATCTCCAATTACGGAGAATACTACCGCCTCGCCTCTTACCTCTTTCGCTACACGAAAAAAATGATCGGCATCGCCATGGGCGTGCCGACGTTGCGCGAGATTTTCGAGGAAAAATATTACACCGACCTGGAAGGCGGCATTCTCGAATCGTTCGGCCGCCTCTTCAAAAACGCGCTCAAGCTTTATGTTTATCCGCTCCGCGAACCGGTGACCGGATCGATCATCACCGCCAACAATCTGGTCGTGGCGCCGAACCTCAGGCATTTGCACGCTTACCTGATCGAAAACCATTTCATCCAGAGCATTCGCGATTACAATGTCGATTGCCTTCCGATCTTCTCCCGCGATGTGCTTCGCAAAATCCAGGACAACGACGATTCCTGGGAGGACATGGTCCCGCCGCAAGTCGCGCACATGATTAAAGAACGCAATCTTCTCGGCTATCACAGCCAACAGGGATAGAGGCGGCAGGGGGGAGGGGGTGAAGGGATGAAGGGTTAAATGGTTAAATGGTTAAATGGGTTTAAGGAGCGGCTTCCAAAATCCCCGTAGCATCGAATGTGAGTTCGATCATTTATTTGTGGTGGGACCGCGCTGGACGATCGGCGACGCGTGTTGCGGATCTCAAAACGCTCTGGAGCCTTTTGCGCGTTGGCGAGCGCACTGGCTGATGATTGGCATGCGCGCAGAAAATATTTGAGCCGACTCACGTCAGGCTGCTACGGGGGCCAGAATGGCCGTAGCATCGAATGTGAGTTCGATCATTTATTTCTGGTGGGACCGCGCTGGAGGATCGGCGACGTGTGTTGCGGATCTCAAAACGCTCTGGAGCCTTTTTGCGCGTTGGCGAGCGCACTGGCTGGTGATTGGCATGCGCTTAGAAAAAATTAGAGCCGACTCACGTCAGGCTGCTACGGGGGCCAGAATGGCCGTAGCATCGAATGTGAGTTCGATCATTTGTTTCTGGTGGGAACGCGCTGGACGATCGGCGACGCGTGTTGCGGATCTCAAAACGCTCTGGAGCCTTTTTGCGCGTTGGCGAGCGCACTGGCAGGTGATTGGCACGCGCGCGGAAAATGTTAGAGCCGACTCACATCAGGCTGCTACGGGGGCCAGAATGGCCGTAGCATCGAATGTGAGTTCGATCATTTATTTCTGGTGGGGGCGCGATGGACGATCGGCGACGTGTGTTGCGGATCTCAAAACGCTCTGGAGCCTTTTTGCGCGTTGGCGAGCGTACTGGCAGATGAATGGCATGCGCGTAGAAAAAATTAGAGCCGACTCACGTCAGGCTGCTACGGGGGCCAGAATGGCCGTAGCATCGAATGTGCATTCGACCATTTGTTTTTGGTGGGAACGCGCTGGACGATCGGCGACGTGTGTTGCGGATCGCAAAACGCTCAGAGGTTTTTTGCGCGTTGGCGAGCGCACTGGCAGATGATTGGCATGCGCGGAGAAAAAATTAGAGCCGACTCACGTCAGGCTGCTACGAGGGGCCAGAATGGCCGTAGCATCGAATGTGAGTTCGATCATTTGTTTCTGGTGGGACCGCGCTGGACGATCGGCGACGTGTGTTGCGGATCGCAAAACGCTCTGGAGCCTTTTTGCGCGTTGGCGAGCGCACTGGCAGGTGATTGGCATGCGCGCAGAAAATGTTAGAGCCGACTCACATCAGGCTGCTACGGGAAAAGGGGCCGTAGCATCGAATGTGAGTTCGATCATTTATTTCTGGTGGGAACGCGCTGGACGATCGGCGACGTGTGTTGCGGATCTCAAAACGCTCTGGAGCCTTTTTGCGCGTTGGCGAGCGCACTGGCTGATGATTGGCATGCGCGCAGAAAATATTTGAGCCGACTCACGTCAGGCTGCTACGGGGAGCCAGAATGGCCGTAGCATCGAATGTGAGTTCGATCATTTATTTGTGGTGGGACCGCGCTGGACGATCGGCGACGTGTGTTGCGGATCGCAAACCGCTCTGGAGGTTTTTGGGCGTTGGCGAGCGCACTGGCAGAAGATTGGCATGCGCGTAGAAAAAATTAGAGCCGACTCACGTCAGGCTGCTAGGGGGGCCAGAATGGCCGTAGCATCGAATGTGAGTTCGATCATTTGTTTTTGGTGGGAACGCGCTGGACGATCGGCGACGTGTGTTGCGGATCTCAAAACGCTTTGGAGCCTTTTTGCGCGTTGGCGAGCGCACTGGCTGATGATTGGCATGCGCGCAGAAAATGTTAGAGCCGACTCACATCAGGCTGCTACGGGAAAAACAAAACTTTCCTACCGAAGCAATTCCACGAGCGGATTGAAGAGCTTGAACGGAAGGCCGTTTGTCGTCAGCCGGCGGGATTCGGTGTGGCCATCGATAAAAACAACCGTGGTTCGCCCCAGATGCCGTTTGTCGCGCGAATGGATCATGCGCGGCTGCGAATTCGCCCGCCCCGCCGTATTGAAGGTGGTGTGAGATGGATCCCAGATGTTCCACCCGCCATAGTCGCGCGGATTCAGCGCGCCCTCGGTGTTCACTTCCACCATGTAGGCCAGTTCGGTGGCGCTGCCGGGGACGTTCGACACCTTTTGAAATGGCGCCGCGTCATATTGCCGCGTGGCCCGATACCGATCGAAGTTGATCGAGTTCACCGTGTAATGGAGGACGAAACTGTCGCGTGGATTCCCCTTTCGCGGCTTGACGGAAGGGCATTGGTAAATCGGCATGCGCTTGTAAGCTTCGTGCACGTAATTCGGATCGGTCATGCGGCGTTGATCGATGTTCGGTCCGGCCAGATGCGGCGCCAGAAGAGTCGCAAAAAAATAACCGCCCGCGAAGGTATCGCCAGGAATGTACTCGTTGTTGTCATTCGCGTACATCTGCGCTGCCAATCCGAGATTGCGCAGGTTATTGAAACATTTGGTCGTCTTCGCTTTGTCTTTGGCGCGGCCGAGCGCCGGCAAAAGCATGCCGGCAAGAATGGCAATGATGGCAATCACGACCAGCAATTCGATGAGCGTGAAAGCCCGAGTTATTGAAGATGAGCATGGGCGGGGTGGATGGCCTCGCGCGCCGGATCGCGCGCCAATCTTCGTCGATTGTGCCGAGAGCAAAAGGTTTCGGTTGCCGTGCGGATCGCGGCCTTGAGAGAGGCAGAGTTTCCATTCGAGCAGGGGCACGGCGGAAAGCTACTCGATCGCTTTGCTTGTGTCACTCCCGCAAAAGTGCGCTTGTCCGGTAGAACTTTCGATCTACCGATTCATGCGCAATTTCATTTGCGTTGAAGGGGAGGGGCGCGATTTAATTTTTATCCGGTTCAACCGATGCGGACAAACGTTCCAGTGAAGTTCGGGAAGGCGATGATTGCGGTCATTGTCGGGATGAGCCTGGAACCGCTGCATGCGCTCGATCCGAGCAAAGTTCTCACGCAATATCATCAGGACGTCTGGACGGAGCGGCAGGGGCTTCCGCAGGGAAGCGTGCAGGCGCTCTGGCAAACCTCCGACGGATATTTGTGGATCGGAACTCGCGATGGCCTGGCGCGTTTCGATGGAGTGAACTTCTCGGTCTTTCGATCGGAAACGCACGAGGGTCTCGACTCAAATGACATTCGCGCTTTGTGTGAAGATCGTTTTCAACGATTGTGGATCGGCACATTCAATGGCGGACTGAGTTGTTACGCGAAAGGAAAGCTCATCCGCTATTCCACCGAGGACGGTCTCCCCAGCAATGGCATCCTGGATCTTCGAGTCGATCGCAACGGCGTGGTCTGGATCAGCACCTGGACCGGTTTGGCTCGTTTTGAGAATGGAAGATTCCGGGCGATTGGAAATGAAGACGGACAGCCGCTTTTGACGGCGTCATCGATTCGTGAGGACAGCGAAGGGCGGCTTTGGATCGCCAGTGAATCGAGCTTGTATCAAATCAAGGGCGATCGATTTGTACCGGTGAACCTCAATGGCTGGCCCGAAAATCCGATTCGCGAGATTTATCCGGATCGGGATGGCAGTCTTTGGATTTGCACTTTGGGCAGCGGGATGGGCCGGCTGAAAGAGGGCCAGTTGACACGGTTCACCATCGAGGATGGATTGCCCGACAACAAGATTCGCACGGCGCTGCGGGATCGAAATGGGAATTTGTTTTTGGGCACGTGGAGCGGGCTTTGCCGGTCGCGCAATGGGAAATTCCGCACTTACAGCCGTGCGGATGGATTGCCGCACGATATCGTTGAGACGCTTTATGAGGATCGGGAAGGGAGTTTATGGATTGGCACGCGGGGCGCGGGGTTGGTCCGCTTTCGCGATGGAAAATTTTCCAATTTCACGACGCGGGAAGGACTGGCCCACAATTTTGCCAAGTGTGTTTTGGAAGATCGGCAGGGAGCGATCTGGGTTGGGAGCCATGGCGGAGGATTGAGCCGTTACAAGGACGGCCAATTTACGACCTACAACACCGCCCATGGATTGCCGAGCCCCTTTGTCTGGTCGATCGGCGAAGATTATGAAGGCAACATCTGGGTGGGAACGGGGCGGCCGGGCAGCCTTTCCCGTTTTCAAGAGGGCCGATTTGTGGCGTTTCAAAACGAGCAGACGCTCCCGATCGAGCGCGGGGTGCGCGCGCTCCTGGCCGATCGCGACGGCAATCTCTGGATCGGTGTCGATGGCGGCGGCCTGGGCTGCCTGCGTGATGGAACATTAACCTGGTACACGACCAATCATGGCTTGCCCAGCAATGTGATTCGCGTCATTTATCAGGATCGGGAAAATCAACTCTGGATTGGCACCATCCACGGGCTGTGCCGAATTCGTGACGGGCAATTTACCAGTTTCAATACCGATGATGGCCTCGCGCACAATGCGGTCTATACCGTTTTTGAGGATTCGGAAGGCATGATCTGGATTGGCACGCAGGGCGGATTATCGCGCTATGCCGAGGGACGATTTCATTCTTACACAACGCGCGATGGGCTGATGCAGAATTTTGTTTACCAGATTCTCGAAGACAATCGGCAGCATCTCTGGATGTCGAGCAATCGCGGCGTGTTCCGCGTTTCGAAACAGGCCTTTGCCGATTTCGATCGGGGTCAGGCGCGCACACTGGTTTGTGAGCCGTACGGAATTTCCGACGGAATGAAAACGACGCAATGCGAAGGCGGATCGCAGCCCGCCGGATGGAAGAGTCGCGACGGCCGGCTTTGGTTTCCCACGGCTCATGGGGTGACGATGTTGGATCCGGAGCAGCTTTTCCGGAATCTGCAGCCGCCGCCGGTGGTGATCGAGGCGGTGAGTTTGCCGGATCGAACGGTGGCCTTGCCCGGTCCGGTGCAATTGCAGCCGAACACGCGTGAAATTCGAATTCATTACACCGCGCTGAGTTTTCTGGCGCCGGAAAAAGTGCAGTTCCGCTATCGTCTGGAAGGGTTGAGTTCCGATTGGATTGAAGCGGGTCCGCGGCGCGAGGCGACTTACCACGAGTTGCCGCCGGGCAAATATCGATTTCAAGTGGTGGCTTGCAACAACGACGGAGTTTGGAACGAGACCGGCGCGATATTTTCGTTTTCCTTGCCGCCGCGATTTTATCAAACCGCGTGGTTCTATGCGCTCTGTGCCTTGATTCTCATTCTGGCGGGTTGGGAGTATCATCGCCGCCGGTTGCGCCAGGCGGAAGCTCAGTTTTCGGTCGTGCTGGCGGAACGCAACCGAATCGCGCGCGACCTTCACGATACCCTCGCCCAAGGTTTCGCCGGCATTGCCTTTCAATTGGAAGCGGTCGCGACCAAATTGACGGAAGCTCCGGCCCAGGCGCAGGAACATTTGACGATCGCGCTCAACATGGTGCGCCACAGTCTCGCCGAGGCCCGCCGCACCGTCATGAATCTGCGTTCAGCCGCGCTCGAAAATGGGGATCTCGCCACCGCCCTCAACGAATCGGGACGGCAAATTCTCGCCGGCCGCCCCGTGCAACTCGATGTCAAAACGCAAGGGGAACCCCGCCCAATTCCGGCCAAAACTGAAGAGAATCTGCTTCGCATCGGCCAGGAAGCAATCACCAACGCGCTCAAACATGCCGAGGCCACTCGCATCGATGTCTTGCTCGAATACCGGCCGGAGAGCGTCTGCCTGATCGTGCGCGATGACGGCAAGGGCTTCGATCCTGTCACCGAGCAAAATCGCAATGGCGCGCATTTCGGGCTGCTGGGGATGCGCGAGCGCGCCAAACAGGTGAATGGCCAGCTCAGAATTCAAAGCGACCCTCAAACTCGCGGCACCAAAATCGTTTTCGAAATCTCAACCCGGTAATTTTGCCCGCCCGTTATGCCCAAAGAAAACCCCATCGCCATTCTCATTGTCGATGATCACATGGTCGTCCGCATGGGATTGCGCAGCATGATCGACACGCAGAAGGACATGTCGGTCGTTGCCGAAGCAGCCAACGGACGGGAGGCGATCGAACTTTATCGCGCGCGCCGTCCCGACATCGTGCTGATGGATTTGCGCATGCCGGTGCTTGGTGGAGTGGAGGCGACCGTCGCCATTCGTGAAGAGTTTCCGGCGGCGCGGATCATTGTCCTGACCACCTACGACGCGGATGAAAATATTTTTCGCGCATTTCAAGCCGGGGCGAAGGCTTATTTGCTCAAGGACATTCCTCGAGATGAATTCCTCGACAACATTCGCGCCGTGCATCAAGGCCGTCATTGCATTCCGCCCGCGGTGGCTGCGCGTTTGGCGCAGCGCATGCCTTATCCCGAACTGAGCTCGCGCGAGATGGAAGTGCTGAAACGAATCGTCGAAGGTATGAGCAACAAGGAAATCGCCGCCGCGCTCGAAATTACCGAGAGCACCATCAAAAATCATGTCAACAGCATCCTCAGCAAATTGAATGTGCGCGACCGCACGCAGGCGGCGACGACGGCGTTGCGGCGCGGGTTGGTGACTTTGGATTGAACTGCGTTGACTTGAGGAATTGCTTTTGGTCGCGAAGGGCGCGCGACAAAAAACTCCTGCCGCACTGCGCCTCGTTATTGTTGT
>JBFMDG010000075.1:0-15996 GCA_040754135.1 Verrucomicrobiota bacterium | reverse complement strand
GAGTGCGTGTCCACTTCACTTGCAATTCGAGTTCTTCTTCGCCGCCTTCCCGTTCGTGTTCGATGCTGAGGCTGGCTTCGAGCGGAATGCGAATGCGCTCTTTGGCCACTTGGATCACGAACGGTTTTCCGGATTCGAGCGCATCGGCCAGCCGGCGCAATTTGGCAATAAACAGATCTCGGGTTACGACGCGTTCGACATCGCGCTTTCTACGTGTGCTCATCATGGAACAAAGGTGTATCGCGGGCGCGAAGATGGAACAACAGCAAAAGCATTGCGCAGGCGCAGGGCAAAAAAATTTCCGGAGGCGAACGCGAATTCGAGCGGTGGATCATCGGTTCAGGCCCGATGATTTTTCAGCCGACCCCACGCAGTTTTCAGAGAGGCGCTTAGCCTGGCTTAGGCGGCAAATCGAGGTTCACGCCACGATGCCGTCTTGTTTTTGGATTCGCAATTCGGGCCATTTTTCCAAACGGCGGAGCAGGGCCTGATGGGTGAGCCCAACGCGCGAGGCGGCGCGGCGAATGGCGCCGTTTTCTTCGAGGAGCGCCTTTTTGATTGTGGCGTATTCCTGACTCTCGATGGCGTTCAGATTCGGCCTTGCGATGGGAGGGGAATGCTGATTTGCGTTCTGGCGGGGCTGTCGCCGGACCCAGGCGGCATCGAGTTGCAGCCAGCCGCTTTCGCGCGGCGTTTGCAAGAGCGAACGTTCGATGATGTTGCGCAATTCGCGAATGTTTCCGGGAAAGGAATACGACGCGAGCAGGGCCAAATCCTCGGCGCGAATCTGCGGGCGCGGCCGATTGTGCCGTCGTGCCAGCGAGGAGAGAGAGAATTCGGCGAGCGCGGGAATATCTTCCTGCCGTTCTCGCAACGCGGGAATCGGAATCGAGAACACATCGAGGCGGTACCAGAGATCCGCGCGAAAACGTCCCGCTTGAACTTCGGCTTCGAGATTGCGGTTGGTGGCGGCAATGATTCGTCCGGAAAACCGGCGCACTTCGGTGCTGCCCAAACGGCGATACTCGCGCGATTCGAGGAACCCGAGCAGCTTGGCCTGAAATGGGAATGGAAGTTCCGCGATTTCATCGAGGAAGAGCGTTCCGTTTTGCGCGGCTTGCACCAGTCCGGTTCGTTGTTGATGCGCGCCGGTATAAGCGCCGCGTTCGGCGCCGAACAACTCCGCCTCGAACATTTCGCCGGGCAGATTCGCCGCATTCAACGTCACAAACGGTGCGGCCACTTTGGTGTCGGCAAAAGCCAGCCGATGGATCATGCG
This sequence comes from Verrucomicrobiota bacterium, assembly GCA_040754135.1. Lineage (GTDB taxonomy): Bacteria > Verrucomicrobiota > Verrucomicrobiia > Limisphaerales > SIBE01 > JBFMDG01. The sequence goes on along the minus strand of JBFMDG010000075.1, from coordinate 14,717 downwards.
CGCGGTCAGATCTTTGCCCACGCCCGTTTCGCCGGTGAGCAGCACGGTCGCGCCGGGATTTTCCGCCGCCTGCTGCGCTTGCCGCTTTACCTCCTGCATGGCTGAAGATTGTCCAACGAACTCAGCCGCGTCGGTCGCGAGCCGCATGTCGCGACAACGTTCCACCGCGCCCCGAATCAGCTCGGAAACCTCAGAAACGGAAAACGGTTTGGTGAGATAATCGAACAACCCTCGCCGCGTCAGTTCCACCGCCGTTGAAAGATCCGGCAAACCGGTCAGCATGATGGCAGTAGCGCCGACACCCTGGGCGCGCGCAAAATGGAAAAAATCAGCGCCCGTGCCATCGGGCAGTCCGTGATCCAGCAACAACAAATCGAAATGCGTTTGGTCGAGGCTCAGCACGGCCGATTGGAAGGTCGGGCAAACGACTGATTCGCCCCCTTCGCGCGCGACAATCTGCGCTAGCATGTTTGCTGAACCTTCATCATCTTCCAGGATGAGGGCTCGAAACGCATTCGATGCGGCGGTTTGGTCAGGCATTTGAATCGCGATTTAGTTTGGTCCGCACGTGGACCGATGTGGTCCGGGATCGGACCGCCACAAGTTGCATTTAGCTTCGGCAGAATTTCGAATTACTTAAAAACAAAAGGAAATCGGCCCTTTTTGTGAGGTGGAGCGGGCGGGCATTCCAGCTGCTAACCGCATGGTGAAGCGTTGAATTCATTTTGAACCCGGGACAGATGCAACGTCGGGTTGGAACGCTCGTTACGGAAGTCGAGTTGAGGCAAACGTTATGAAAAAAAATGCATTGAAAATCCTCGGTTGGATTGGGGTGGCTTCAGTTTTCTGTTCCGCAAACGCGGGCCCATTGGATCCTCCGGCCATTGTCGAGCAGCCCAAGAGTCTGGCGATTATGGAAGGCCAGCCCGCCCGATGGCAGGTGGTCGCCGATGGCACCGGCAATCTCACTTACCAATGGTATTTCAATGGCCAGGCGCTGCCCGGCGCCGATTCAGATGTGCTGGCGTTTGCGAACGCCACACTCGAACGCTCCGGAGTTTATCTGGTGGCGGTGTCAAATCACGCGGGAACCACTTTCAGCGTAGCGGCCGTGCTCACTATTTCGGCGCGGCCAATTATCGCGGAACAGCCCCGCAGCCAAACCGTGTCGCCGGGACAAACGATTGCTCTCGAAGTCACCGCATTCGCCCATCCCGAGCCGTCCTACTGGTGGGCGCTCAATGGAGAGTACATTCCTGGAGCAACCGGACGATCGCTGGTGATTTCCGACGCGCAGGCGGCAGACGGCGGCGTTTACACTGTCACGGTCCATAATGAATTCGGAATTACCGATAGCACGCCTGCGCATGTCCTGGTCGATGTTCCGGTTTTGCCGTTTGCCGATCGCTATCCCGACCGAGGTTTGATCGAGAGCTTTTCGGGAGTGGGACGGACTTCGAACGTGAATGGCAGCCGCGACGCCGGTGAACCGCGCCATGCCGGCAAGCCGGGCAAAAGTTCCATGTGGATTTCCTGGCGTGCGCCCGCCACGGGCATTGCCACGGTCAGTCTGATCGGCAGCCAAATCGACACGTTGCTCGGCGTTTATCTGGCGTTGCCGATCAATCCATTTTCCGAAGTGGCCAGTGATGACGAAAGCGGCGGATATCATACGAGCGTAGTTTCGTTTAACGCGAAACAGGGAGCGATCTATAACATCGCCGTGGCTGGTTTCAACACGGCGGAAGGCGTGCTGGTCATGAGTTGGCATTTGCAGCCGACCCTCGAGATTTTGCCATTGATTTTATCCAGGCCGAAAAGTCAAACCGTCGCACCGGGAAAGCCGGTTTTGCTGGGCATTGAATTCGGTTTTCCGGGCCAGATCGATTGCCAATGGTATAAAGACGCCGAACCCATTTTGGGAGCTGTTGGCAAGGACCTGTTCATTACCGGATTTCAGAGCTCCGACGTGGGCGCATATCAAGTGGTGCTCAGCCGCGCAGGCCAGGTGCTTTACACCTCGCCACCCGCCGAACTGCAATTGAACACGGAAGGGTTGCCCCTCGGAGGACGCAACCGCCTGGCCGATTCTCGTGAGGCAGGTTTGCGAGCGAACTCATTGCGATTGGCGTCTTCAGCCGGAGACAATGGAGCCTCCGCGCCGAATCGCCGAGCGCGGCGCGCGTTCGAAACTTTTGTCGGCTATTCCGGCACGCAAATCTTTTCCACCTACCCCGGCAAAGATCCCGACGAACCGCATCATTGCGGCGTGGTCGGCGGCGCTTCCTATTGGTTTAGCTGGCAGGCCCCAGCCGCGGGCGTGATGAAAATCAACACCGATGGCAGTTATTTCGATACCATTCTCGCCGTTTATACCGCGCAGGAATCGGACGAAGAAGTCGATGAGTACGAGGATCTGATGTCCGTTACCTGTGACGACAACAGCGGACTGGATCACCTGGACAGTGCGATCGTTTTCAACACCGCGGGCGGGCGCATTTATTACGTCGTGGTCGATGGCAAGTGGGGTGCGACCGGCAAAGTCTATTTGAATTATTCCTTCAACAACGCTCCGGTCATTTCGAGTATTCACGATCAAACGACGCAGGAAGATAAAGCGACGCCGGCCATTTCGTTCATGATTGGAGACCGCGAAACGCCCGCAAGTTCCTTGCAGGTTTATGCCACTTCCTCGAATCCCACTTTGGTGCCCGTGTCCTACATCACCCTCACCGGAACCGAGGCCACTCGCTACGTCACGGTGCGTCCAGCCGCGAATAAGTTCGGCTCGGCGACGGTGACCATCGTTGTGCGCGATGGCGGCGGCACGGAGAGTTCCGAGTCGTTCACCGTCACGGTGACTTCGGTCAACGATCCGCCGGTGGCTTATGGAGATTCCGCGACGCGCTACCCCGACAAATCCATTCGCTTCCGCATCAGCGCTCTTTTGCGCAATGACGTGGACGTGGACGGCGATCCGCTGGCACATCTCTCGAACAGTTCCACGAGCTACATGGGGGCGACGATCCGCCGCAGTGGCGACTACCTGGTTTACACGGCGCCGTGGGGAATGAATTCTTCGGACTATTTTGGCTACTCGATCAGCGATGGCAAAGGCGGCTATAGTTGCGGCATCGTCAGCGTCAGGGTCAGCAGTTACTACGCAACTTTGTCCGTCGAGTAATCCTGTCGGATGCACTCCCGCGTTACCATGCCGGTCTGCGGTCGAATCCGGGGCGCCAGGCAACCGAGCGGCGCGGGACTTTGTTGCGCCATTGGTCTCATCCTCTTCTGGCTCGGATTCACGTTTCCGGCTTCGGCCCAGGAGAAACCGCAGACCCAAACCTCGAAGACGCGCCTCGTCGCCATGCAAGGGACCGTCGAAGTTTCCCTCGCGGGCACGCAAGAATGGAAAGCGGCAAGCGCCGGCCAAAACTTGAGTGTCGGTGATCGTCTCCGCACGGCCAAGCGGAGCCGGGCTGCGCTCGAACTTTCCGATCGCAGCGTCCTGCGTGTGAACGAATCGACGGTGTTGCATTTTCTCGATGCGGCCGCCAGCGGAAAGAAAGCGTCGTTCGAATTGCGCACCGGCTCGGCCTATTTCTTCAGCCGCGAACGTCCGGCCGACATTCAATTCGAGACGCCTTTGGCGGTCGGCGCGATTCGCGGCACGGAATTCTTGCTGCAGGTAGCGGAGAGCGGCGCCACGATGCTGGCGTTGTTGGATGGCGCTGTGGAATTGGCCAATGCGCAGGGACAAGTCGTGCTTCAGAGTGGCGAGCGGGCCGATGTTTCCCCCGGGCAAGCGCCGCAAAAGACTGCATTGATCAACGCCAACAACATCATTCAATGGTGCCTGTACTACCCGGCAATCCTCGATCCGGCGGAGTTGCATTTGAGCGGGGCTGAAAAAGAATTGCTCGCTGCGGCGCTCGAAGCGTATCGATCCGGCGATCTTTTGCGGGCTCTGGAACACCTGCCGGGCAGCGAGCAACTCTCGTCCGACTCTGCAAAGATTTTTGCCGCAGCGGTGCGGCTGGCTTTTGGGCAAGTGGAAGAAGCCGAAGCGCTCTTGGAAAAGGTTCCTGGAGGGCCTCAGGTGCGCGCGCTCCGGCGGCTGATGGCCGCGGTGCAGCACACGGAGTTACCTGACGATGCTCCCGACAAAACCGCCAGCGAGTGGCTGGCACGGTCCTATCATCTCCAATCGCGTTCTCAATTGGAGGCGGCGCGAGAGGCGGCGCGTCATGCCACGGAACTCTCCGGCAATTTCGGCTTTGCCTGGGTGCGATTGGCTGAACTGCAATTCAGCTTCGGCCGCACCGACCACGCTTTGGAATCGCTTCACAAAGGACTGAAACTCACTCCGCGAAATGCCCAGGCCCACACTTTGGAAGGCTTTTTTCTCGTCGCCCGGAATCAAGTTCGAGCCGCGCTCCGTTCTTTCAACCAGGCGATCGATCTCGATCCCGCGCTTGGCAATGCCTGGCTCGGCCGCGGCCTGGCCCGCTTGCGTCTCGGTGAACTCGAGGAGGGACGGAAGGATTTGCAAATGGCTGCCGCACTGGAACCGACCCGAAGCGAATTTCGCAGTTACCTCGGCAAAGCATTTCATCTCGAAGGCAGCGATGGGCTGGCGGACAAAGAATTGCGGCTGGCGCGGAAGCTCGACGCCAATGATCCCACGCCCTGGCTTTACGCCGCGCTCATGCACCAGCGCCAAAACCGAATCAATGAAGCGGTGCGCGATCTCGAACAATCCCAGGCCCTCAACGACAACCGCAGCGTCTTTCGTTCACAATCGCTGCTCGACCAGGACCGCGCCATGCGCAGCGCCAATCTCGCTTCCATTTACAAGGATGCCGGACTTTCCGACGTGAGCGTTCGCGAAGCGTCCCGGGCCGTCGATTACGATTATGGAAATTATTCGGCGCATTTGTTCCTCGCCAACAGCTATGCCTTTTTGCGCGATCCTCGAGGCTTGAACAATCGCTTCGAATCCGTCGAGATCAGTGAATTGTTGGTGGCGAATCTTCTGGCTCCGGTCGGCGCGGCCAGCCTTTCGCAAAATCGGGCCGTGCAGGATTTCTCCCGGCTGGTGGAAGGCAAAAATCTGGGCGTGAGCTCATGGACCGAATACACGAGCAACGGCGATTGGACTCAATATGGCTCGCAATACGGCGTGTTCGGAAATTCCGCCTACGCGTTCGATGCAACCTACCGATCCCTCGTTGGATTTCGGCCGAACAATGATTTCGAACGGATGACCCTTTCGGCCCAGGTGAAACAGCAACTCACCGACAAGGACAGCGTCTATCTTCAAGGTCTTTACAGTGAATCGACGGCTGGCGATCTCCGGTTGCTTTACGACCCATCGCAACTCAATTCGGACATTCGAATCGAAGAGAAACACGAGCCCGACGCTTTGATTGGATTTCATCGCGAATGGCAGCCGGGCCTGCACACCATGCTGCTTGCCGGAAGATTCGAATCGGAATTGTCGATCATCGATCCGACCGTGAAGCCGGTCTTTTTGGTGCAGCGAAGTCCGCCGCGCGATCTGAGCATCCGGCGTGTGGGCGATGTGTTGCCGGCGCCGTTCGCGCGCGCCTCGTCAATCGAGCTCACGTCGGTCGAGTTGCAACAAATTTGGGAAACGCCATCGCTGGCGTTGATCGCCGGCGGACGCTATCAAAGCGGCGAAGTGGCGTTGAACGAGCAATTGGATTTGGGTTTGAATGGCTTGTTGACGGAATCGTTCGGCGAAGATTTGGAGCGGGCCGATGCTTACGTATATGGGCAGTGGCAGTTGCTTCCGAAAATGCGGGTGATCGGCGGTTTGAGTTACAGTTGGCTGCGGCATCCCGCCAATGTGGACACGGTTCCGGCAACACCCGGCGTCACGGAAATCGATCAGGTTTCTCCCAAGGTGGGCCTGCTCATCGAGCCGTGGGCCAGCACCACTTTGCGCGTGGCCTACACACGATCTTTGGGAGGTTTTTCTTACGACAACAGCATCCGCCTCGAACCGACGCACGTGGCCGGGTTCAATCAGGCTTTTCGGAGCATTGCGCCCGAGTCGGCGCTCGGAATAATTCCCGGTTCGGAATTTCAGACGATGGGCGTGGCTGTCGATCATAGCATTAAGATGCGCACGTTTCTCGTGCTGGGCGCTGAATGGCTGATGTCTGACGCGGATCGAACCGTCGGTGTGCTCCGCAACACGAACTTTATTGCCGCGCCTAAAATCAAGTCTTCCTCCGATCAGCGGATCGAATTCGAGGAACGCTCGTTCCTGGCCGGGGTATCGCATCTGATCGGCGATTCCGTTTCTGTTGGCTTTCGTTACCGTTGGAGCGAGGCCGAATTGAATTCCCAATTTCCCGAGGTGCCAGCCACCGTAATGGGCGCCGAAAGATTGTTGCAGGCGGAAAAGGCTCGCCTGCATGAACTGGCATTGTCAGGCCAGTTTTATCTGCCGTCGGGATTGTTCGGCGAATTCCAATCGGCATTTCGCGCGCAAAGCAACGACGGGTATTCGCCGGAAATTCCGGGTGACCGTTTCTGGCAACATGACGTCTATTTAGGTTACCGCTTTCCCCGACGCGCCGCCGAAGTGCGAATGGGCATTCGCAACCTCGCCGATCACGATTATCAGCTTAACCCGCTGAACTGGTCCTTGGAACTGCCGCGGGAACGCCTTTTTGTGACCAGTCTCCGCATGAACTTCTAAAGGTGGATCGCTTGTGAAAACAAAACTGCTGACAAACGCCGCCTGGCTGGCGGGAGTGCTCGCGACCGGTTTCGCGCTGCTCGGTGGAATCTTCCTTTTTTATTCTGGCAGCCGGGTTAAACAAGCGCTCGAACACGCCAGCTTCGATTGGTCGTTTGATCTGCGGGTCACATCGCCTCAGGATCTCGACGAGTCCGGCGTGATGATTATCTATCTCGATCAAGCGTCGCATCGGCAATTGAATCAGCCTTTCAACCAGGCGTGGGATCGCGGGCTGCATGCGCAGTTGATCGATCGCCTCACGCGCGATGGAGCGCGCGCCGTCATTTTCGATGTTCTTTTTACCGATCCCGGGCGCGACCCGGAAGCGGATCGCGCGCTCGAAACAGCCCTCCGCAAAAACGGCCGTGTCCTTCTCGCTTCCGACCTGGCGCGATTTGAACCGGCGATTCGCAATGCGCGCGATTTTCTGGCGGCCGATACCATTACATGGCCGCACGAACCGTTTGCCGCAGCGGCGGCGGCCACCGGGTTGGCGCGGCTGCGGCCTGATCCGGATTTGACCATTCGCCGCCATTTCCACGGCATTGCGGGTGTTGATGAGCCGAGTCTGGCGTGGGCCGCGGCGTCCTTTCTCGGCGCGCCTGCGGTTCGGGATTCGGCCAAGCGATTTCACGAGCGATGGATGAATTACTACGGGGCGCCTTTCAGCGTGCCGAGCGTCTCTTACGCGCGGGCTTTGGACGAGGAATTAATCCGGCCCGGCTTTTTCCGCGACAAGATTGTCTTCGTCGGCGCGGGCCAGCCTATTGCCGGATTTTTTCAGGAACGGCGCGACGAGTTTCGCACTCCGCACTCGAGGTTGCATCCGGAATTGCCGTTCATTCCGGCGGTGGAAATTCAGGCAACGACACTGTTGAATTTGCTGCGGCAAGACTGGCTCGTGCGTTTGCCGCCGGCTTTTGAATGGTTGATTCTCCTGACGATTGCGGTTGTGGCGGGATTTGGCTTTTCCCGGATGCATCCTTTGCTGGCGACCGCCTTTGCCCTGGGCGCCACCGGCGCGACCGCGTTGCTGGCGATGTATCTTTTCAAACAGCACCAAATCTGGTTCCCGTGGCTCTCGATTGTGCTTGGCCAGATTCCTTCCGCCTGGCTCGTCTGCATGATCGCCAAATCGATCGAGTGGCTCTTTCAACGCCGCCGGTTCGAACAACAAACGCGCCGCGCCGCACTCCAGATCAGCGAACAGGCCGCCCTCCTCGACAAAGCGCATGATGCCATCATCGTGCAAACGGTCGAAGGCCGCATCACTTTTTGGAATCAAGGCGCGGAACGCCTTTACGGCTGGAAACGCGACGAGGTCATCGGCCAGGAACTCGCGCCAATCCTCTTTCACGACGGATCCCTCCCCCCAGAAAGCCGGGAAAAACTCCTGCTCCGTTCCGAGTGGAATGGCGAATTGCAGCATCGCACCAAATCCGGCGCCAAAGTCATCGTCGAAAGCCGCTGGACTCTCGTGGACCATCAAGACACGACCCGATCGGTGCTGATGATCAACACCGATGTCACCGAGAAAAAGAAGATTGAAAGTCAATTGCTCCGCGCCCAGCGCATGGAAAGCATCGGAACGCTGGCCGGCGGCATTGCTCACGACCTCAACAATGTGCTCACCCCCATTGTCATGTCGGTGGATCTGCTCAAGCCCTACCATGCCGAGGGCCATCCCAATTCCGAGGTGCTTAAAATTGTCGAAACCAGTGCGCGTCGCGGCGCGGATCTCGTCAAACAAGTGCTGACTTTCGCGCGCGGGCACGAGGGACAACGAGCCAATCTTCGGCTCGGCCCCATGGTCAAGGAGATGGAAAAGATCGCCCGCGAAACGTTCCCCAAATCCATCGAGGTCCGCACTTGTCTCGCGACCGATCTGCGCCCGATTTCGGCCGATGCCACCCAAATCCATCAGGTGCTGCTCAATCTTTTTGTCAACGCGCGCGATGCCATGCCCAATGGCGGACGGATCCTGGTCGAGGCCCGCAACGTCGTGCTCGATGGGCGCGCCATGCCACTTCCGGCGCACGTGGAACCGGGGCCATTTGTGCTGATGACGGTCAGCGACACCGGATCCGGAATTCCGCCGGAAATTCTCGAGCGCATTTTCGAACCGTTTTTCACTACGAAAGATGTGGGCAAAGGAACTGGATTGGGGCTCTCGACCGTGATGAGCATTGTCAAAGGCCATGGCGGTTTTATCGAAGTTCACAGCCAGCCCGGCGCCGGCACACGTTTCGAAATCTATTTGCCGGCGTTGATGGAAACCGAATCGACGAACGCGAAAGATGCGCCCCGGCTGATGCCGTGCGGCGGCGAAACGATCCTGATTCTGGACGACGAATCCGCGATCCGCTCCACGGTTTCCACAGCATTGTTGAACGCCGGATATCGCGTGCTGACGGCGGCGAGCGGCCCCGAAGCGATTTCACTTTGCCTGGCGCACTTCGACCGGATCAAAGTGGCGTTGATTGATTTGATGATGCCTGGCATGGACGGGTTCACGGCTGTGGAGGCCCTGCGCGAAATCAAGCCCGATTTGCGGATCATCACGATGAGCGGCGCGTTGCAGGGTGAAAAGTTGAAGCAACAACTCGCGGTATCGAACACCACATTCTTGTCCAAGCCTTTTGCTTTTGATGCGCTGCTCGCCACCCTCCAGAGCGAGTTGCGGATTTCTTCATTATCCCGTGGCGCCGCTCCACTCTACCACTTGCCTGATGGCTGTGAACCCTTCGGATTCTCTGTCAGAGATCCCCTGTTCCCGAGGGAAAGAAACCCGGCGGAAGAAGCCCCGGCAAATCAAATTTTTTGACCTGCCAAATATTTGAGGGCGAAAAGAAACTCGGCAGCCACCCAGGGAATATCTGAAGTGTTAAGGCTCGTCTGATCAAGTGATGAAATAAGGTTGTCGATCCATTTTTGCGCCTGCGCTCGCTGAAACCAGTTTCCATTTTGATAGGCATCGACGGTGGCAACGACCTGCCAGGGTAACACGTAATGGCGAATCACGTCGCGACGGCCGCCTGCTTTTTGGGTTTCAACAGTGATGGCAGAGACCTCCTTGTAGGTCGGGGTGTGCACCGCGCCGGGCAAACTCTGGAGCCATGCCTTATCCATCAATTTGAAATTGGTGCGGGTTTCGTTCGGATCCATCTGATGCAGCGTGTGGAGTGTGAGTGCCGAAATGCTGAGGGACTCCATTCTTTCGTTCTCTTTGAAGTAATAGTCGTACCACACGCACGGCTTTGCCTTGTGACTCAACAGCCATTCTCTCGCCTTGTCCACGGCGAGCGAAATGTCACTCGAGAATTCTGTCTGCGGGTGGCGCTTGGTGAAATTGTGTAGTGCGTTGGCAGTAAATGCCGTGGCGAATGTCGAAGCATTGCCGTAACTGTCGGTGGCGGATTCGAAAACGGCCCACCAGCCGTTTGGATTTTGCTGGTCAAGCAGGAATTCGACTTGAGCGGGATCGATTTTCAGGCCCGCCATCGACCATGCCAGCACCATCCAGGCGGAGATGTGGACATGGGAGACTTTTCGGTCCTGGAGATATTCAAAATAGCCGTGTGCTTTGGCGTCGTAATATTTGTCGGCCGTGTCCACAAGCGCCGCGACATCCAACAAGTTCGTGCGTTCAAGGGCGAAGACGATTTGGGCAATGCTCCATGCATTTTGCGTGCTGATGGTGCGGCTGTCACGCAGTTGAAGTTGCAAGCCGGCAGTCAAATTGTTGATTTCGCGCACGAGCACACGGCGTTGTTCTGCGGTCAACGGAACTTGGCCTTTTGGTGGAAAACCCGAAGCCCGGTAATAGTATTTCACCGTGGAAACGGCTGCCTTTGCCTCGCCGGGGTACTTTAAATAACCAATGACCAGCAAACCCAGGAGGAGTATCAGAACCTTGCATATCCATGGCAAGCCCTTGATGCGAATGCGAATGGGGTGAAAAACATCATTCACCAGCCCTTTCCATAGTTTCTGAATTTGTTCTTTCATAGCGGTGGAAAACTCTTGCGGCGCGCCTGGTCCGCTGCCAAAGCGGCATCCAAATCATCTTCTGCATTGAAACAGCCGGCAGTCCAAACCAACGCGATTCAAATCAATGCGGCAGGTGATGGAATCACGCGTCCCATGGCGGTACCGCAGACTGACGCAATGACTCGCGCGGCAGAGACGACTGCAATCAGCAGCCGGTGGTAGGCCCCCGGTCAAACTTCAGTGGTGACCGAGTACCTTGAATCGATCTTGAACCGAACATTACACAAATGTGGCGACGGTTTTGGCGACCTTGATCGCGCTATCCACGGCTTGTTTTCCATACTGTTCCCATTTTTCCGCTGCCGCTTGCATGGCTTTGCGCGTTTCCTCGGTCTGTCGTTTGAGCCTTTCGATATCCCGGGCGAGTTCTGGATCGCTGCTGGCCAGTTGGCCAATGGCCGCCTGCATTCCAGCTATTTTCTCGTCCACCGATTTGAGCGCCGCATTTGTCGCCGCAATGTTCCTTTCAAATTCGGCGAGCTGCACCTTCATTCGCTCGCTCATTTGAGATTCGAGCTGAGACAAACTGCTCTGAATCCACGAATCGATCGAGGCCTTAACCTCATGGGCAATTCGCGCCGCGTCCTGACTTTCTGGCACCTTAAAATCGGCGTTAAATCGGCTCCAGGAACGGGGTTCGGGATCAGCCATAATGATTGTCGAGTTAAGGGTTGATTGAACTGAGGGCAGGAATCGGAATCTTATCGGCAGCTTCTCTCACCGCGGTTTCGGCTTTGGCTTTCAAATCGCCTTCCACTTCCTGCAACTCTTTGGCTACAGCCGCCGCCTTCTTGCCGAACAAATCCGCTAACGTGGCATCCAGATTCCCGGCCTTGAAATTGTCCACAAGCGCGCTCCCGGCTCCTTTAAGCGCATGCCGCACGAAGCGCTTGCTCGCCGCCTCAGTATCGAGAAACGCGGAGACGTCGCTGAGCGCATGATTGATCGAATAATAAGCCTCATCCAACTCGGCAAGGTTTTGATCGATGCGGCGCTGAAAGTCCTCGAGGACGCGGTCCACCGCCGGATCGCTGCCATTTGTATCGAGCAGGGCCTTGAGCTTTGCGTTGTATTTCTCCTCGATGTCGGTTTCGAATCTGACGCGGGCACTGCGCAGCGCCGATTCCAGCGCCAGAAAGTAGGCCGTGATCGTGTTCGAGCGATGATATCGGACATTGAGGAGATCGCGCTCCTTGGCCGTGACTTTCGGACCCAGTCCGGGGTCATGCATGAAGACTGCTTTTTCGGCGCGCGCGTCGGAGAGGGCGCTCATCGTGGATTGTTCGAGCGGGTCGAATTTTGCGTGAATCTCCCGGTGGACACGGGTTTGAAATTGAACGCCCAGAATGTCGCTCACACGCCGGTCAAATTCGCCCAACGTTTTCGCTTTCGAGGCTTCGATTTGCGCCTCAATTCTCTCCCGCTCGGCCTGCTGCAGCAACGTGGCCAGGTGGCGCGAATGCAGTTCGCGCTGCTCGACCATGCGCGCGAATGTGCGCGCATTCTGGGCATGCAAACGATGCAAATCCGCCACGGCTGTCCGCGTTTCATCGACTGACTTTTTGACGCTGGGCGGGAGGCTGATGCAGCCGGCAAGTAGTGGCGCAAGGAGCCCGAGCGAGGCCAGGTGGCGAATGCGATTTGCGTTATTCATACTTCGTTTTGGTGGCGGATGGTTGCCGCGACAATGGCGCTTTCAACAACACGACGGGCTTGTTCTTTCATTTCGGCGAGACTCTGCGGGCGCGCTTCATTCATCACGGCAGCGGCCGCGTGTTGTGCAGCTCTCGTTTCCCATTCCGATTGCTGGCGCGCGGACTTGGAAGCTTCACCCAGCAGTTTTTCCGATAAGCGATCGATGAGCATCGCTAACTTGCGAGTGTTGTAACCGAAAACAAACCCGAGCAAAGGCAACAGCCAAAAGCGCATTTCTGTGCCCGCATTCAGAATTCCGAAATAGATGGCGAGAATCAGAACAAATGAAAGCACCGGGCCATAGATCAACTTCGACCGGCTGACCCATATCTCGTCGGGGCGGAACTTGCCGCGACTGTGGGCCTGGGAAACATTCAAAATCAAATTCACGAGCGTGCCGATGATCGACCAGACGATGGCTTCCAATAATGCGCCCACCGGAGAGCTCCAGAAAATTTGGTGCATGCGCGGCGGTTGCAAATTGACTCCGAGACTGGCCACCTGCGCCTTTTGAAGCCGCGCCAGCTCCTCCAAACCGTAGTTCAACTCAAAAATCGCCTGTTCTCCCACCTTTTTGCGCGTTTCGTCCGACCATCCCTGCACAATTTCAGTCAGCAGGGACGATGCGGCCCGGAAGTCGTTCGATTGCGCATGATCTCCCAATCGATTTAATTGGTCTCGAGCCGCCAACGGCAATCCAAACCCCGCGCTAAACTTCACTTTGAATTCCAAAAGCGCTTGCCGCACGATCCGATCCTCCAAATCGTCAATGCGCCTGGTTCGATCGATGAGCGCGGCTGCGATAAGGGCGGCCTGGTCTTTCCCGACGTACCAGCGCAGGTCCTCGTTAATCAGGGACACGACGCGTCCCGCCCGATCCAAAGTCACCGCATTGGTGGGATCGATGCGCAACCTCGACAGAAGGGATCGGATAGGCTGGGGGATGTTCAGTTCATTTGCAATCGGCTCCGCCGATGCCAGGTGCAACATGACCGTTAGAAAAACGACAAAAGCCAGCAGGCACCAAAGTTCCCTCAGGAATTTGTTGGCTTGCTTTTGATGCGCCTCCTTCAGCGAAGTGGCTGTTCGAAACGAGGCGTGCTCGTAAACATACCGCGGCGTTTTGGAAGTGTGTTCGGAATCGCTCGCGGTTAAAATCGGTTTGCTGGTGGCCTGGTCCATAAGAATTTTACTCCAACCAAATGGCACCAACATTCGCAGGTGCATGCCAGCAAATGCTCTGAATCCGCATCCGCGCTCCCGCCGGTGACACCAGGCAACTCCTGGCGATCTTTTCGAGACTACGCCACATATTCAGAGCAAGCACGCGCATCGGCTTATTCATACGGACCATTTTGCTGATTCTTTCAAAAATCTTTGGAGCGGCAAAAGGCGCCGAAGAACCGCCTCGCCGCGGCAACCGGCGCTTACCCTGTGCTCTTCATGCCGAAGCGATCCGTTCACGGTTAGCGCGAGAACCCGATGCAGCGTTCCGCGCTCTCGCTTTTGCGGATGGCGCGCCAACGTTTGAATCACCTTCCAAGCGCGAAATTGTTGGCCAACCCGAGCCGCTGAGTTTGCTGGTGTGATCGCAAAAATCGAGCGTGGGCAGATCAAGTCCAAATGACTCCCCTTGCGAAATGAGTTGTTGAAGGCTTCCGCACCGCGCGATGCGCATCGTTCCGGAGCAGTTCCTTTCGAATTCTTTCGACTCACCCACGAAGTCCTTCGGCGCCTGTTGGATTTCTTCCCGTAAAAACCCGCCTGAAATATGGATGGGCCGTTCCCGCGGCTGAAATTGCGTCGTGCCCCTCGGTTTCCTCTCGTCGGATGAAAAGCGGTAATTGATTCTGGCCATCACGCATGCCGTTACCCAACGCCCACGCGATTGCCTTTCCAAATCAATCGTGTCGCGACTCTGGCTGAATCGCCCCGCCCATTGCGTTCGAAACTAAAGACGCGTTCTACCGTGAATAAAAAAGCTTCTGAAATTCGCCACAGAATTCCCGCGGACAATCGACAATTGCCGAGGAACTTCGAATCCAGAAAGCGCCGCGTCAAAAACGAGCGGATCTGCATCGCGCCCGGTCTTCAGGATCGGGAATGTTGCTTGGATCGATTTTCCATTTTACGGGCGCGCTCTTCATGCGATTCCCGAAGGCGCCGGCGTATTTCCTCGAGCCGTTCTCGAGTCCGT
>JBFMDG010000074.1:0-16017 GCA_040754135.1 Verrucomicrobiota bacterium | reverse complement strand
CGGGAAATCTCCCCCGCTTCGAGATTGAGAATCTCGAGCGCTTCGGCATGTGTTTCGAACGCGAAAGCTTGATGGCCATATCCGTGGCCGAGAAAATGAGCAATCATATTTCCGAAATAGACAAACGCGGCTACTTCCGAATGTTGCGTCTCGGCGGGATCATGATGGTACCAAACTCCGGCGACCAATGGGGGCGGGAATTTCCATCGATGCAACAGGCGTCCGCCGATTTCTGCATGTTGCACTCCGAGGAGAATTTTCTCGGCGTCGAGCACAGGGATTTCCTGTGTTTCGATTTCCATGACCAGTTGAGTGTAGCGGCTTTCCAGGACTTCGCTCAGGACGACTTTGCCGATGTCATGCAGGAGCGTGGCGGTAAAGATCATCGCTTCATCGGCCATTCGGTTCCGGGCCAGCAATTGAGCGGCTAATGCGGCGGTGACGGAATGTTTCCAGAGCTGGCCGGCTTCGAGACCGTAACCTTTTTGCGAAGCGGAGAGAGCGCGCGCGCCGCTCAAGGCCGCCACCAGGCGATAGACCTCGCGAAAGCCGAGGCGTTGGATGGCTTCCTCGAGAGTTTCCGCAGGTGTGGCTGAGCCGAAGTAGGCGCTGTTGCAGAGCTTCAACACATTAGCCGTCAGTCCTGGATCATGCATGAGCAGGTTGACGACAAGTCCAGTGTCAATGTTGGGCTGGCCGAGCAGGAGGAGCAATCGCGGCAGGATGCGCGGAGCCGGCGGCAAATTGCGCGCGTTGTTTATATAGGAGTCCAGTTCCTGCATAAAACAGTTCCCATCGCCTGCCCGGAAACGTGCACGATGAGCTCACCGGTCTCCATGAGCAGGTAAAGGCTTCGATTGTGAAATCCATTCAAGTGCTGCGCGGCCAATTTCAATCCGCGTTTTTCCAGTTCAGAGCGCAATGCTTCTCGATTGGCTCGGCCTGGATTAAAATGATCGGCGCTCCCCATCGCGCGGGCTGAACCGGCGGCAAATACGCGCATTCGGTTGCGATCCATATCCCAGGGCTCGGCCGCTTCGAGCAAAGCATCCAGCCCGGTATCGAGAAACAATCCGGGCCGTGTGGCCGCTCGCACTCGATCCATTTCCGAATCGGGAAGCAAACAATGCAGCACCCCCGCCACATCGAGCATCGGATCGCAAATCACCACGGCAACCCCCGGACCGAGGTCGGGCACGACCAGAACGGCGCCGGGTTCGGCGCAGATTGTGACCCGGCCGATCCCGATGGATGTCGGCTTTAATCCGGCGAGATGCGAAGCCAGCATAATCAGCGATGCGCTGCCAACCAGCGCGCGCAATGCGCACGGGCCTCGACCGTCTTCGGCATTTCCGCTTGCCGTCCGGCAAGGCGTTATGGGAACGGAAGACCCGTTTGCATGGGTATCGACGGAATTGATTCGGAACTTGAATCGGAAATGAGCGTGTCGTGCGAGCGCCGTATCGCGAGGGGTGGAGACAAAGAACCGGGTGCTGAATTTCCATCGAACGGTGGAGCGAATCATCGATCCGTTCACGACAAATCTGGCCGGGTGCCTGCGGCTAAAATTGCCTAGGACCGGAAAAGAGGTTTTTGCCGGAGGCCAAGGTTTGGAGGAGAGGCTCTGGAGGAGGGACATTCATTTCAACCAATGTTTTCAAGGGGTTTATGCGTTCGGAAGGCCGGCGAAATAGCCGTGGCATATCGGCTGCTGAACGGCCCGACGCAACTGAAAACATGTTTATGAAATTTGCTGACATGACCGAAAGGGAACAGCTGGCAGTTCGCAAGGAAAACATCATTCATCTGCCGCTGGGGTTGCTCGGGTTCGAGCGGATCAAACGCTACGTTCTCTTATCCAATCCGGAGGAAGCGCCATTTCTCTGGTTGCAAGTGCTCGATGAACCCGACCTCGCTTTCCTGGTGATCTCTCCCACGGTGGTCGCGCCCGAGTATCAACCGGAACTGAGTGATGAAGATGTGGCTTTCCTCAATCTGCAAAAGCCCCAGGACGCTTTGATCTTCAATATCGTGACCGTGCGCGGGGCAGGTCAGGCGACCGTGAATTTAAAAGGCCCCGTGGTGTTGAACCGCCACACCTTGATCGGAAAGCAAATCGTGCCGCTCAATGCGGCCGAGTTTGCAGTCCAGTTCCCGTTGAATGTAACGGAGTAATTTTCGAACCTTATGTTGATCCTTTCGCGCCGTGTCAATGAAAGCATCGTGATCGATGGGCGCATCATCGTGAAGATCGTCCGTGTCGACGGCGAGGTGGTGAAGGTGGGCATTCAGGCGCCCAGTGATGTGCCGGTGCATCGCCAGGAAATTTATCTGGAAATACAAAAGAACAACCAGGAGGCGCTCACCAGCGGCCGACCGGCGGTTCCGAAGTTGCCGAAAGAACTCGACACTTCCGCCCAGATCCATCCCAGCCCGGTGACAGTCTCGCCGGGGCCGTCACCAAAACAAAACTAAACCACAAAACCACAAACTATGGTCATCAACACAAACATCCAGGCGCAAACCGCCGCCCACAACCTGCAGTCAAGTCAGGCCATGCTGGGCAAATCATTGGCCCGGCTCAGTTCGGGATCCAAAATCACCAACCCTTCAGACGACGCCGCCGGCCTGGCCGTCGGCCTGAAGCTCGACGCCCAAGTCAGCCGCATCAACGCGGCCAAATCCAACGTCGCCAACGCCATCTCGTTCACGCAAACGCAGGATGGTTATCTGAAGAAAGTCGGCAAAGCCCTGGATCGTATGGCCGAATTGGCCGTGCTCTCCGCGGACATCACCAAGACCGACGCCGACCGGACGCTTTACAACAATGAATTCAGCCAGTTGGCCGCATTCATTACCAATACCGCCGCCAAAGATTTCAATGGCGTCAGCCTCTTCACCACCAACGCGCTCGGCGTCTCCATCGACGGCGAAGGCAATTCGTTCTCGATGACCGGCATCAATCTCGGCGCCGCCAGCTATACCTCAGCCACCGGCAGCACCGTCTCGACAACCTCGGCTGCAGCCACCGCGCTGACGAATGTGAAGTCGGCGATTGCGCAACTGGCGACCGACCGCGCCACCATCGGCTCATTCCAATCGCGCATGAACTCGGTTGCCGAGCAGTTGACGATCAACAAGGAAAACCTGAGTGCGGCCAGCTCGCGCATTCAGGATGTGGATGTCGCTGAAGAATCGACGCAGTTTGCGAAGCAGAACATTCTCGTCCAATCCGGGACGGCCATGCTCGCGCAAGCCAATCAATTGCCGCAGAGCGTTCTCCGCTTGCTGCAGTAATCGTTCAGATTCCGGAGCGGACCTGGCGGTCTTCGGCAGGTCCGCTCTCCGGTTCCGGGTTCCGAAGACCGCTCTCCCCGCAAAGAACATGGACGTGGAATTTTTGTCTGGAAAAGAAAAACCGGCTGTTCGCCGCACCGGTTGCCTGCCGACGGGTCGCCGTGCCTGCCACTGGCGCGCGGTTTCAAACCGCAAGCAAAGCAAAAGTTCCCCGCATTGCAATCGAATCTCTGGCGGCCCATTGACTGGCCGCTGCGGGGAGCTGGGCCAGATCCGCTCCACCACGAAGAACGGCCTCCTCCGGCGAGGGAAGGCACTTCGCGTGGAGCGGATCTAACATATTCCAACCATGCCCACTCCTGTTTCTGCAAAACCCCGCGTCCTGATCACCGGCGCCGCCGGTTATCTCGGCTCTGTTTTGTGCGGACGTTTGCTCGAGGCCGGTTATCGCGTCCTTGCTCTCGACAATCTTTATTACGGCGAATGCTCGCTCTTTCATTACTGCGCCCATCCTGATTTCGAATTCATCCACGGAGACGCGCGCGACAAAAGCCTTATCAAATCGGTGCTACCGAAAGTGGAAGCCATCATTCCTCTGGCGGCCATGGTGGGTGTGGGCGCCTGCAAACGCGATCCCGACATGGCGCGCTCGGTCAATCTTGACGCCATCCTCATGCTCAACCGGCTCCGTTCGCCCGATCAACTCGTGGTCTATCCTACCACCAACAGCGGCTACGGCACAAAATCGGGCGACGTCTTTTGCACCGAGGAAACGCCGCTCGAACCCATTTCACTTTACGGCGAGACCAAGGCGCAAGCGGAAGCCGCGCTTCTCGAATCGCCCAATGCCATTTGCCTCCGCCTGGCCACCGTCTTCGGCCTGTCGCCACGCATGCGACTCGATCTTCTCGTCAATCATTTTGTCTATGCTGCGGTCACGGAGGGTTATCTGGTGATTTTCGAAAAGCATTTCAAACGCAACTTCGTTCATGTGCGCGACGTGGCCGATTGTTTTTTGCATTGCCTGGAAAACCGCGGCCGCATGGTTGGCCGCACCTTCAACGTCGGCCTCGACAGCGCCAATCTCTCGAAAGAGGAACTGGCCTTGAAAGTCAAAGAGCACGTGCCGAACTTTTACCTTCATTTTTCGGAGATCGGCGCCGACCCCGACAAGCGCAACTACATCGTTTCGAATCAACGTCTGCGTGAAGCCGGATTTGAAGCGCAACGTTCCCTCGACGATGGGATCCGCGAATTGATCAAGGGCTATCGCATGCTTGGCCGAACCCGCTTCAAAAATGTTTGATCTACTTTCCAATGTTCGAGTGCGAGCGGTCGAGGGACCCGCCGATATCGCCGTCGCCATTTTAGCCGGCGGATTGGGCACTCGATTGCGGCCGGTCCTGGCCGATCGGCCGAAAGTGATGGCCGAAGTGGCCGGACGCCCATTTCTTTCCTACTGGTTTGATCGGCTCGAGCAACAAGGCTTTCGCGATGTCGTTTTGTGCACGGGATTTTTGGCTGAACAGATCCACGATTTTTTTGGCAGCAATTACGGCAACTTGCGGCTGCGTTACTCGCGCGAGCCGGCGCCGCTCGGAACAGCCGGCGCGCTGCGGCATGCGCTCGACCAGCTCGATTCCGAATGTCTGCTCGTCCTCAATGGCGATTCATGGTGCGACGCGCCCCTCGCCAATTTCTGGCAAAATCATCGGGCGCGACGTTGCGGCGCCAGCCTCGTGCTGACGCGCGTGGAAGACACCAGCCGCTTTGGCTGGGTGAAAGTCAACTGGCATGGGCGCGTCCAGGAATTTCGCGAGAAACATCCCTTTGCCGGCACCGGCTGGATCAATGCCGGCATTTATCTGATGGATCGCAAATGGATCGAAGCCTTGCCGGCGCATCAGAACCTTTCGCTCGAACGCGATGTATTGCCGCAATGGATTCCGCAAGAGATTTACAGTTTTCCTTCCACGGGCCGTTTTATTGACATCGGCACGCCCGCTTCGCTGGCGCAGGCTGAACGATTTTTTGCTGAAATCGAACCCACGCCGCTCGCCGTTTATCGAGGCGAACGCCTCGGGTTCCTCGAAATGACGCCGCACGCATGATCATCACGCGCACACCGTATCGCATTTCTTTTTTTGGTGGCGGCACCGATTACCCGGCGTGGTATCGCGTGCATGGGGGCGAAGTGCTGGCCACGACCATCGACAAGTATTGCTACATTTCCTGCCGGTACCTCCCGCCCTTTTTTGAAAACCGCTTTCGCGTGGTTTACTCGCGCATCGAGAATTGCCTGACCCTCGAAGAAATTGCTCATCCGGCCGTGCGCGAAGGCTTGCGATTCGCCGGATTGACGCGCGGCGTGGAAATTCATCATGACGGCGACTTGCCGGCGCGCAGCGGCATGGGGTCGAGTTCTTCGTTCATGGTCGGCTTGCTGCATGCCCTGCACGCTTTGAAAGGGGAGATGCCGAGCAAACGCCAGCTCGCTTTGGAAAGCATCCATCTCGAGCAAGAGGTGATCGAGGAAAATGTCGGTTCGCAAGACCAGGTTTCGGTGGCGTTTGGCGGATTCAATCACATCGTCTTTTTGCCCAATGGAGAGATTTCGGTGCGGCCGGTGACGATTGCGCCGGAGCGAATGAAGGAGTTGAACTCGCATTTGATGTTGTTTTACACGGGCGTCAAACGAACCGCTTCCGATGTGGCGGCGAGTTACGTCACGGACATGGACGCGCGAAAACGGCAGTTGCGGATCATGCGCGATCTTGTGCAGGAGAGCTTGTCGATTC
This sequence comes from Verrucomicrobiota bacterium, assembly GCA_040754135.1. GTDB lineage: Bacteria > Verrucomicrobiota > Verrucomicrobiia > Limisphaerales > SIBE01 > JBFMDG01. Next base: position 9,922 of record JBFMDG010000074.1, on the reverse strand, counting down.
TGAGCAAAGGCGAACCGATGCGTGGTTTTGGGGAGCTGCTCGATGAGGCGTGGCAGGCCAAGCGCAGCTTGAGCTCTCTGGTTTCCAACGCCCGTGTCGAGGCGATTTATGCCGCCGCTAAAAACTCCGGAGCCATTGGCGGCAAGTTGCTCGGCGCGGGCGGAGGAGGTTTCATGCTGTTGTTCGTCGAGCCCGATCGGCAACAGGCGGTCAAGGACGCCTTGCATGATCTCATTCATGTGCCGTTTGAATTCGAGTATTCGGGCAGCCAGATCATCTTTTTCGAACCTGAAAAAAACTATGCGCACGAGGAAGTCTGCCGGCTCCGCCAACCGCGCGTGGCCTTTCAGGAACTCGGAGAAATCCTGCCATTGACACCGGTGCCTTCCACGCCCGTGGCTGCGGAACCGTTTCTGCATACGACAAAATTCTGAATGACTCTCGCCGATTTCCAAATCAAAGCCCGCGCCATTCGCGCCACCACCATTCAACTGGCGCATGACGGACGTGAAGGGCATCTCAACGGCGCACTCAGCTGCGTTGATTTGCTTGTCGCGCTCTACGGCGGCTGGTTGCGTGTTGATCCCGCCCAGCCCAAACATCCGGAGCGCGACCGATTTATTTTCAGCAAAGGACACGCCTGCGCCTCTTTGTATGTGGTGTTGGCCGATGGCGGTTTTATCCCCAAAGAATTTCTGCTGCGTTACGCGCAAAACGATTCGCCATTGCCGAGTCATCCCTGCGTTCACGCCCTCCCCATTTTGGAATGCTCCGCGGGCAGCCTTGGGCACGGTCTCGGCGTCGCCACCGGTCGCGCTTATGGCTTGAAACTGGCCGGCTCCCGCGCGCGCGTGGTCACACTCCTGAGCGATGGCGAATGCAACGAAGGAAGCATTTGGGAAGCGGCCATGTTCGCCGCGGCCAACAACCTCGATAACCTGCTCGCGATCGTCGATTATAACCGCGTGCAATCGGTCGGTCGCACCGACGAACTCACCGGATTCACTTCCTTCGCCGAAAAATTCCGCGCCTTCGGCTGGGCTGTGCGCAGCATCGACGGCCACAATTTTGCAGAGATCAACGCCGCGCTCGAAGCGTTTCCGTTCGCGCCCGAAAAACCGTCGGTCATCATTGCCAAAACGGTGGCCGGTCGCGGAGCGAGGTTTATGGAAGACCAGGTTCTCTGGCATTACCGCGCGCCCTCGAACGACGACTTGCGCCGCGCCACCGCCGAATTGCAGGCGGAACCGATTTATCAACGCCAGGAGGTGGCCGCATGAGAAAAGCCTTTTCCGATTCTTTGGTCAAAGCCGCCGAAGCCGATTCGAAGTTAGTCTTCATCACCGGCGATCTCGGTTTTCAGGTGTTCGATGAATTCATCGCCAAATTCGGCCCGCGCTACATCAATGCGGGAGTAGCCGAAGCGCAAATGATCAGCGCGGCTGCAGGGCTCGCTGCCGAAGGGTATCGTCCGGTGGCGTATTCGATTGCCTCGTTTGCCACGGCCCGGCCGTTCGAACAGATCCGATATTGTGTCGCGTATCCGAATTTGCCCGTGACGCTCGTTGGCGCCGGACGCGGCTTCACCTATGCCACGAGCGGTGTTTCTCATCATGCGGCGGATGACATTGGATTGATGTCGGTGATGCCAAACATGACGGTGGTGATTCCGGGCGATCCGACCGAGCTCGAACAATTATTTCCGCAAGTGACGCGCCTTTCCGGGCCTGCTTACTTCACGGTGGGACGGTTTGGAGAGCCGCGTTATGACGCGGAGGAATCTGCCATTCTGGGCCGTGCGCGGCTGCTGCGCTGGGGCGACACGGTGGCGGTTGTGAGCACGGGCGAGATTGCCAATGAAGTTTTGGCCGCAGCCGAGCTCCTCAAAAGCAGCGGAATCAAGCCGCTTATTTATCAATTTCATACGGTCAAACCACTCGACAGAGTCGCTCTCGATGGCATCGCCGAACGTGTCAAAGCCATACTGGTCGTGGACGAGCATGTCCCGAACGGGGGTTTGTGGAGCGCCATCGCTCAATGGATGGCCGAGCGGGAAAATCCGGTGCGGCTGGTGCGGCTCGGGCCGCCCGACGCTTTTGCGCTCGGAAATTTGAAACGCGAGGAACTGCGGCGCCGCCTCGGTTATGACGCCGCGGCCATTGCCGAGACCTGTCGCGCCCTTTGGAAACAGCCCTTCATCAAAACGAAATTATGTTCCGCAAAATTTTAGTCACGGGCGGCTCGGGCCTGCTTGGCACCGGCCTCAAGGACATTGCCGCGACGCAATATCTGGATCGTGAATTTATTTTTTTAAGTTCCAAGCAGTGCAATCTGACGAATTTGGATGCCGTGCTCGATTGCGTGGCCAAGCATGGACCCGAAGCCATCCTGCACTTTGCGGCGTTGAGCGGCGGGATTGAATACAGCACAAAGTTTCCGGCTACATTGCTGCGGGACAATGTCCTGATGAACCTGAATGTGCTTGAGGCGGCGCGATTATTGGGTGTGAAGAAAGTGGCATTGACGCTTTCCACCGGGACCTATCCGGTAAATGCGCCCAATCCCATCCGCGAAGAATTTCTGCACGAGGGAGCGCCGCACGAGACGAATTACAGTTACGCGTTCGCCAAGCGCCTCATCGATCCGAGCATCCGCGCTTATCGCACCGAGTACGGCCTGAATGCCATTGGCCTGGCGGTGAATGGAATTTTCGGGCCGAACATGAATTTTCGCGCGGGCGAGTCGATCATGGTGGCGGCGCTCATTCGCCGGTTTTACGAGAACCGAAACAACGACTCGAAGATTGTCATTTGGGGCGATGGCTCGGCATTGCGCGAATACACCTATTCGCAGGATCTGGCGCGCGGGTTCATGTGGTGTCTCGATCACTACGACCGTCCGCAATTCCTGAACATCGGCTCGACAGAAGAACATTCGGTGAAGGAAACCGCGTTCATGATCGCCGAGATTCTCGGAGTCGATGCAGCGCGAATCGAGTTCGACACCACCAAACCGGGCGGCATTTACAAGAAGAGCACGGACAACTCGAAATTCACCGGGTTATCCAGTTTTCAATACACACCGTTCCGTAATGGTCTGGAAAAAACCATCGCCTGGTTTGTGGCGAACTACGGTACGCCGCGCGTTCGCCTTTGAGACCACACCAGGATTTCAGCCCCAAACCGCAACTGGATGAAACAACGAGTCAAAAATCAGGCGGGCCGTTGCTAGGCGAAGCCGAGCGCGACTGCGTTGATTTTCCGTTAATCAATTATGAACTACCGCATCCTTGGCAAAACGGGTTTCCGCGTTTCCGAAATCGGATTCGGCGCCTGGGGACTCGGGGGCGACGCTTACGGACGCGTCGATGATGCCGTCTCGAAAACAGCTTTGCTTCACGCGCTCGATCTCGGAGTGAATTTTTTTGACACGGCCGATCTTTATGGCGGCGGGCATAGCGAAAAAATTGTCGGCGAAACACTCCGTCCGTTTCGGGATCGGGTGCTGATTGCGACGAAAGTGGGAACGCTGCCGCACACCGGTTTTTACATGCCGCAGGATTTTTCTCCGGGACACATTCGCAAGGGCATTGAAGCCAGCCTGCGCCGACTTCAGACCGGGCACATCGACTTGTATCAGCTGCACAGTCCCGATCTTCAGACGTGCGATCTGGAAGGGGCTGTGCGCACGCTCGAACATTTGCGCGCGGAAGGGGTGGTTCGCGCATTTGGCATTTCCGTCCGTTCACCGGCGGATGGCAAGCTGGCCTTGCAACGATTTGCGGTGGACACCCTGCAGGTCAATTTCAATTTGATCGATCAGCGCGCCGTGGATTGCGGTCTGTTCGAGTTGGCGCAACGCCTGCACGTCGGCATCATCGCGCGCACGCCGCTGTGCTTCGGTTACCTCACAGGAAAATTCACCGGCAGCGAGAATTTTGAAGGCCGAGATCATCGCGCCAATTGGCCGGCCGAGCAATTGCGGCGCTGGGCGGAAGCGCCCAATGCGTTTGCCTCACTGCACGATCATCGGCGCACTCCCGCGCAACTGGCGCTGCGTTTTTGTCTGGCCTGGAACGCGGTTTCCACCGTCATCCCGGGCATGATGACTCCGCAGCATGTGGCGGAAAACCTCAGCGCCGTTCGCGTGCCGCGGCTGACCGAAGCCGAGCTGGCGGAGATTCGGCGCATTTACCAGGCGCACACTTTTTATGATCCGGCCGTGAAACAAAAAGCGCTCGCAGCGGAAACCCCTTCGCATGAACCCGCTCACGTTTGATCAGATTTGTCGGAAGCTGGACGTTTCGCCATCGGAGTTGCCTTCGCTTTGTCTCGATCAATTCCTGAGCTTCGAAACGGGATTTCGCCCCGCCCAACCGGACGAGCGCGAAAAGCACCTCGTCCATGTGCTCGAACGGCTGCACGAAAAGAAAAACGCCCGTTCCGTGCAGGAGAACAAAGCGGCTTTCGAACAAGGCTGGCACGAGAATTACCTCCTCTGCTGCGCCCATGGCCTCTCCTGGGAATCGCTCCGCCCCAAATACGTCAAGCCTTTCGGCATCATGCGATACGAGGGCGATTACGTCGTTCCGGAAAATCCGCTCCTGGCCGACGATCTCCTGTCGCTCTACGCCATGATTCTCTTTTGGAAGCATCTGGGCGAAGCCGAAACCATTTTTGAATTCGGCTGCGGCACCGGTCGATATGTTTACGCGTTATCGCAACTGTTTCCCGAGAAGACCGTGGTCGGCGCCGATTGGACCGAGGCTTCGTTCAAAATTTTGCGATTGATGGCCGAAGAAGGCCGGCGGATTGCGCCGATCATTTTTGACATGCTCGCGCCTCCGTTGCAGGCCAAGCTGCCGCCCAATTCCGCTGTGGTGACGATTGGCGCGATGGAACAGCTCGGCGGCCAATGGGAACCGTTCCTCCATTTTCTCCTCGAGAATCGGCCGCGCGTGGTGTTGCACCTCGAACCGGTCCTCGAATTTTACACCATGGACAAGGTGTTCGATTACCTCGCCATGCTCTATCATCGCAAGCGCGGTTACTTGAACGGTTATTGGCCGGCGCTTCAAGCCCGCGCCGCCAAAGGCGATATCGAAATTCTCGCGCAGCGCCGGCTCGGCTCCGGCGACCCCTACCACGAATCGAGCTCTCTCATCATCTGGAAACCGCTCCCATGAAACTGGAAGTGCAATCAACCAAACTCCCGGGCGTTCTGCTCATCAAACCGCCGACCGTCTTCGAAGATTTCCGCGGACATTATGTCGAGCTTTACAACGAGCGCATTTATCGCGACGCGGGGATCGAAGTGAATTTCGTGCAGGACGACATTTCCATTTCCGGCCGTCACGTTTTGCGCGGATTGCATGGCGATGGCGTGACTACGAAACTGATTTCGTGTTTGAGCGGCCGCTTTTATCTCGTGGTGGTGAACAATGATCCCGAGTCGATGGCTTGTGGCCGATGGGAATCGTTTGTTTTATCCGAACAGAATCGATGGCAGGTGCTAGTGCCGCCCAAGTGCGGGCTGGGGCACCTGGTGCTGAGCGAGCAAGCGATTTTTCATTACAAGCAATCGACCTATTACGATCGCGCCAGCCAATTCACGCTGATGTGGAACGATCCGAAACTGAACATTTGGTGGCCGGTTCCCAATCCCATTTTGTCGAAGCGCGACAGCGGAATCGAATAGCGGATTTCTCGCTGGCCTCAGGCCCGGACGAAATGCGTTTTCTGGTGAGCGTGGCAAGTTTCGCCACTTGAATTTTTGATTTTTCAAACGGTTTGCCGTCAATCGCGAGGCTTGTTAAGCTCGGGGCAAGCGTAACATGAGTTTGCCGAGTCAAGCCAGCACCACCATCCCCAACAACACGGTCGCGGAATGGGCGCGGATTTTCTGCGATCCCGTCGCAATTCCCAGCGAGATAATTGAGCAAGGGAGCCTCGCGGCCCAAATCGACCGCGTGCGTCAACTCCTCGGGACGCAGGAGCATAAGATTGCCGCGCTTTGGCGATTGAAAAGATTGTTGATGCAAACCCGCTCACCGGCCGCATCTCGCTGCCGGTGAATGCAGAGGTCAAGGAGGCCAATCCATGAGCCAGCCCGCGCCCAAATCCGAAATCATCCTCTACCAGACCGAGGATCAAAAGACGCGCGTGCAGGTGCGGTTCGAGGGTGAGACGGCGTGGCTTTCTCTCAACCAGCTGGCCGACTTGTTTCAGCGGGACAAATCCGTCGTTTCCAAGCACATCAAAAACATTTTCACAGAGGGGGAATTGAGGCCAGAGTCAGTTGTTGCAAATTTTGCAACAACTGCCGCTGACGGGAAAACCTACCAGGTGGATTACTACAACCTCGACGTGATCATTTCCGTCGGCTACCGAGTGAAGTCGCATCGCGGCACGCAGTTCCGCATCTGGGCCACGCAACGGCTTCGGGAATACATCATCAAAGGCTTCACGCTGGACGACGAGCAACTCAAGCAGGCGGGCGGCGGAAATTATTTCGATGAGTTGCTGGCGCGCATCCGCGACATTCGGTCCTCGGAAAAGACCTTTTGGCGAAAGGTGCTCGACATCTACGCGACGAGCATTGACTACGACCCGAACGTCGAGGCCTCGCAGCAGTTCTTTGCCACGGTGCAAAACAAGATTCATTGGGGGGCGCACGGTCACACGGCCGCAGAAATCATCCATGCGCGCGCAGACGCGGCCAGGCCGAACATGGGGTTGACGACATGGGCGGGCCGGCGTCCACGCAGGACGGATGTGGGAGTCGCCAAGAATTACCTGACGCTGGAGGAGATCGAGTCGTTGAACCTGATTGTCTCGATGTATCTGGATTTTGCCGAGCTTCAGGCGCGCAACCGCAAACCCATGTATATGCGTGACTGGATTTCAAAGCTGGACGATTTCCTGCGCTTGAGTGAGCGCGAGATTCTCACCCATGCCGGGAAGGTTTCCCACGAGGTGGCCCTGGAGAAAGCGGAGTCGGAGTACGAGAAATTTCGGGTGCTGGAGGATGCGAAGCCGAGTCCGGTGGAGGAAGCATTCAACGAGGCGGTTCAGAAGACGAAGCAAATTGAGACCGGCAAGCGCGGCAGGAAAAAGCCTTAAGCGTTGAACCGGGCCGAGTGCCAGGCCGCAGGAGTTTGCGGGCAGCCTCACGCCATTTGCCGCCGCGCCAATTCCGCGAATGGCCCCGGCTGATGCACCAGTTCCTCATATGTTCCCGTCTGCACCAGGCGGCCCTGGTGAATCACAAAAATGCGATCTGCCTTCAGAATGGTGCTCAGCCGATGCGCGATGATGATGCGCGTGGCCTGAAGTTTTTCAAGACTGTGGCTGACGATCGATTGCGTGCGATTGTCGAGCGCGCTTGTTGCCTCATCAAAAAGAAGAATCCGCGGCCGGGCCACGATGGCGCGGGCGATCATCAAGCGTTGGCGCTGTCCGCCCGAGAGCGTTCCCGCGCCTTCACTCAACACCGTATGCATGCCCATCGGCATTTGATGGATGTCCTCGTCAAATCCCGCTTTGCGCGCGGCTTCCCAGGCGTCGTCGAGCGTCAGGAGCGATGAACCGATGATATTCTGGTAAATGTCGCCGGGCATGAGCTTTCCATTCTGAAGCACCACGCCGCATTGGCGTCGGACCGCTTGAATATCGAGTCCGGCGAGATCCATGCCGTCGAAATAAATCGTGCCCGATTCGGGCGCGTCGAAACCGAGGAGCAAACGCATGAGAGTGCTTTTGCCAGAGCCCGATTGGCCGACGATGGCAGCGAACTCGCCTGGGTTAATCTGAAGCGAAATATCCCGCAGGATCAATGGGCCATCGGCTTTGTAACGGAATGAAACATGGCTCAATTCGATCTTGCCTTTCAATTCGCCGGGATCGGATTTGGTTTCGCTCACTTCCGGAAGCGTGTTCATGATCGGCCGGGCGCGTTCGTAAATTGGAATGACCTGCAAAATGGAAATCAATGCGCCGCTCAACGAAATCATCGAGTAAAGAAACGTCGAGAACGCGGCGCTGAACGCGAGGAATTTTCCGGTGGACAATCCCGATCCGCTCCCGAATGCCAGCGCGGCAAACAGGACCAGGGAGGTGACGAGCGGGTAAACGTCATGAAACGCGGTCAGACCATTGAAAATGGTGCTGGCTTCCAGATCGAGTTTCTTTTGGGCGCTGAAATTTCGCGCCCACACCGCGAACGCGTGGCCTTCGGCGCCGGCCACGCGCAGCTTGGAAATTCCAGTGATGAACTGAAGCACTTGCCCCGAAATTTTGCCCTGAAGTGCACAGAGCGGGCGCTGATAACGGAGGCAGAAGAAGCTGATGAGGCCGGTGACGGCGATGTTGAGGGTGACCAGAACGGAGGCGACCAAGGCGAGGGGCACGCTGTAATAAAACAGGAGCGCAAAATTAAAGATCGAGAAAACGCCGCTCAACACCGAGGTCAGCACGGCTCCGGAAAGAATGGCGCGAATATCGTTGATGCCATTGGCGCGCATGGCCAAATCTCCCGAGGTGTAGTTGCGGAAAAAGGGCAGGGGCAACGCCAAAAGCCGATCCCAAACGGCGCCTTGGATACCGGCGCTGCTTTTGGACTCGACCCGCAGCAGCGCGATGCCGCGGGTGATTTGAAACACCACGCCGGCGGCCGCGCCCACCATGAGCGCCACGATCAGATAAAGCAGATCCGGGCGAGCGGCGCTGGGAATGACCGAATCGAAAATGACTCCGGTCACGATCGGTACGAGCATGCCGACCAATCCGCCGGCCAGTCCCATAAGCAACACCATGAAAAGATCGGCGCGCGTATGTTGAAGACCGAATTTGAACAGATCCCATACCGCCAGCGCGCGATCGGGAAACGGGCGTGAAAATGTGTAGGCGGCGGGCTGGAACGCGGGCGCCTGATCAGCGCCGACATGCATGCGCCTGCCGGAAATCGGTTCCAGCACTTCATATTTGCCAGGTGCCGTGGGCAGCAATGCCACGGGTTTGTTTTCCTCCTGCAAAAAGGCAAGCAGCGGCCCGTTATCCTGTTCCCACCAATTGCCCGTGAGCATGACCCTGCGAATGCGCACGCGCGACGCTTTGGCAATATTCCCGAGCGGATCCCGTTGCGGCCGGCCGCTTCGGCTGGCGGGATGCGGACGAATCGAGATCCCGAGCACTTCGCCAACCCGCATGCACGCCGCGAGCAATGCATCGTCACTGGAACGGCCTTCCCCCCGATTTTCCAATCCTTCTTTGCCAAGCAGATTGGCCAGCCGCACGATGGCAGACTTGACCGCGTCATGTTCGGCTTGGGACTTTGCTTGCAACCGCTGCAATTCTTCCGAGCCTGCTGCGGTCAGCCGGGTTTGGGTCCATTGTTTGGTGAATTGATGAAAGGCAGCCAGGTTCGGCCAAAGGCATCCGGATTGCAATTCACTCCAGGTATCAGTGCACGCGACAACGACGGTTTCGTCGATTGGTTCTATCCATGCCGAAGGGATCAGCGGCATCGGAGCCGACGCGGCGGAACACAGAAATTCCTCTCGTCCGCACCAGCGGGATTGGCCCTGCTGATGGCGCACCCAAACGACTGATTTTTCCGGGCGCGCGGCCACGCTTTGGGCGAGCACGCTTTCGCGATCCGGCTTCAATGCGGTGAACTGTATCGGCGGCACGCCGCTATCGAGCGCATCGTACCAGGCTTGAATCCAATCATCGATCCAGGCGTTTAACTCCTCGGCCGTGTCCACGCTTTCCACGAGTTGCTGAAAACGAGCGAGCGGCAATTCATAAAGGCGCGTGTCAGACCCGCCAACGGCCAGGAACGAGATGGGAGCGCTGGATCGTTCGATGGCCGGCAGTCCCAAGAGAACCTCCCCTGCTTCCTGCCGAAACAAATGCCAGCGCGG